>CAKPXD010000030.1 GCA_934201655.1 uncultured Streptococcus sp.
ATCCAATAGTTCGACCACGAGCATTGCCATGTACGACTATTCCTCTTGTTGGAAGTGGGCTACCAAGTAATTGACCAGCTTCTTTCACATTCCCTTCTAGGATAGCTTGGCGAATACGAGTTGAGCTAATCTTGCCTTTTTCATCTTCTACAGGTGGTACTACAACCACTTCTCCATCGAAGATTTCTTTTAGATCTTCTGCTGATTTTCTATCAGAACCAAGACTATAATCAAATCCTACCACAATGGTATCTGCTTTGACTTCTTTGACAAAGGTATCTACAAACTCTTGAGCGGTCATATTGGCAATACGACTTGAAAAATCCATTAAATAAAGATTTTCAACTCCAGCTCGTTTAAACTTACGTTCACGTTCTTCTGCATTCAGGATATGAAGTAAATTTTCTGGTGAATAGGGTTTTAATGTTAACTTCGGAGATTCATGAAAGGTAATTAAAGCAACGCTTAATCTCTTCTTAGCAGCAATTTCACCAGCAATGCTAAATAATTTTTGATGACCAAGGTGAATCCCATCAAAATATCCTAATACAAGGACTGTTGGGCCTGGTGTTGCAATATCTTTTTCAGTTTTAATAGGTATTGTTACAATCATAGTCATATTATACCAAAAAGAAGAAGGCATTCAAAATATTACGAATTTAAAAGATTATAGGCTACTCTTCACTTTTTTCCTCAGTTGCTCCAAACTTTCGATATGATACTTGTCCATAACTTTTGGTAGTTTATCAATGATATCAGGGCAGGCATATGGATTGGTAAAGTTTGCTGTACCGACTCCAATTGCTGACGCACCAGCTAAGTACATTTCTATAGCAGCTTCAGCAGAATCAACTCCTCCCATACCAATGATTGGTAGATTGGTAGATTGAGCTACTTGACGGATCAATTTGAGAGCTACCGGAAAGACTGCTGGTCCAGACATGCCCCCTGTCCCGTTTGCAATGATTGGCTTTCTAGTTTTAAGGTCAAAACGCATCCCAACAAGGGTATTAATCATGGTGAGTCCACTAGCTCCAGCATCTTCTACTGCTTTTGCAATAGTTACGATATCCGTCACACTTGGTGTTAATTTGACATAAACGGGTACATCTGAAGCCTCAACAGCTGCCTTTACCACATCATAAGCCAACTCAGGGTCCTGTCCAATTAAAAGTCCATGATTCCCATGATCAACGTTAGGACATGAGATATTGAGCTCGATGGCTTTAACATTAGTTGCCTTTGAAATTCCATGAGAAACGGATGCATACTCTTGTTTTGAAAATCCAGCAACATTGGCGATAATAGGGAGATTTGGATATTCTCTTTCAAGCCAAGGTAATTTCTCAGAGAGAACGACGTCTAAACCTGGATTTTGTAAACCAATAGCATTGAGCATACCAGCAGGTGTTTCTGCCACTCGAGGTGTTGGATTACCAAATCGTGGTTCAAGCGTAGTAGCCTTTATCATGATAGAACCTAATAGGTCTAAATCATAGTATTTAGCATACTCTTGACCAAAACCAAAACAACCTGAAGCGGGAATGATAGGATTCTTTAATTCTAAGCCTGGCAGAGAAACTTGTAATCGATTTGTAGTCATGATACTCTCCTTATAAAACAACTGTTCCTGTTTTAAATACAGGCCCATCTTCACAGACACGTTGACTAACTGTTTCACTATCTGGCACTTTTAGGACACAAGCATAGCAAGCCCCCATGCCGCAGGCCATACGGGATTCAAGGGATAGGTAAGCTCTTGGATGGTCATGGAAGGTTTGATTAATGTATTTCATCATACCAGGCGCACCGCAAGAGTAGATGGCATCAAATTCACTATCCAATTCTTGAATCACAACTGATACATTTCCCTTGATACCATAGGAGCCATCGTCTGTTGTCACAAAGACTTTGCTGTATTGGGATAATTCGTCTTCTAAAATGACAGCTTCTTTAGTAGCAAATCCAAGAACAGTTGTTATTTCTACACCACGTTCATCTAATTGTTTAGCTACTTCGAGTAAGGGCGGCACTCCGATTCCACCACCAACTAGAAGAACCTTGCAATAGTCGTCTAGCTCAGATAAATCGAAACCATTTCCTTGAGGTCCCATAACATCTAAGCTATCACCTGTTTTTAAGCTCGAAAAGATTGCTGTCCCAGAACCTTCGATACGATAAATCAGATGGCATTGTTTCTTAGATTTATCTATGGATGAGATTGAAATTGGACGACGCAAGAGGTGGGCATCATCAGGTACACGTAAATGAAGAAATTGTCCAGCTTTCATAGCTTCAACCATGTCTCCTTCGAGAACGAGCTCGAAGATTGCTGGCGCGATTTCCTTCTGGGAAACTACTCTCATAACTTCCAAGCGAATTACACCCATTCGTTTTTTACAATTTGGATTCATAACTTTTCCTCCTTAAATTTTAAGGGGATCAGATAAAGAAAAACCTTGCACTTGCAAGGTTTCAGTTAAGATATTTACACAAAAGTAGCAAATAAGCACTTGCTTACTTGTTTCCATTGTAGCTTCTTTTCTCTGACACCTTGTGAGTCTCTCTGGACTGCCCTTAAAGGTTAAATTTTCACTAGTATACTGTATCAAACCTAAAAAGTCAAGTAAAAATAGGTAAGGTATCAGTTCATAAAAGTTGCTTATTTTTGTGAAGAAAGAATCTTTTCTAATTTTTGATAATCTTTGACACTATCAATTTCGTAGATAGAATTTTCTTCTAACTCCTCTACATAAACATCTAGTTCTTTGATATTATCTTTAACCATGTTATCCCAGTAGAGCTCAACAAATTCGCCACTTGCATAGGCTTCATCGATAAACCCAACAATTTTCTCAGCTGTTGGAGCGTCCCAGAATGAAACACCACTCAAGATGCGTCCGTTTTTGCTATCGACAATGATATCTTGAACTTTGAAGTCATCCCCATAAACTAGGAACCACTCATTATCACAGTCTTCACGATAAACACTAAAATAAGTTGAACGTTCGATATCATTACGGAACATATTCTTGAAAAGATAGTTATCAGCATCGATAACGTAGCTATTAGCCAACTCTTCTTTTACCAAGTAAAGAGAGTAAAAGTTGTTGTAATCAACATACTTATCATTGAAGACCAAACGAACACCGTATTTTTCTTTGAGGTAGTCGAACTGTTCTTTCAAATAACCTACAACGATGATTATATCATCAATACCACGTTCTTTTAAAAATTCAATTTGATATTCAATCAAGGGTTTTTGATTGACTTTAACCAAGGCTTTGGGAGTATTTTCTGTCATGGGTCTCAAACGAGTCCCCAATCCAGCTGCTAAGATGATCGCTTTCACGCGTTTTCTCCTTTATTCTTTAATAATAATATAAACACCAGCCATTACGATAAGGGAAGTAATAATGGTCAGTAAATTAAGGGGCGAGCCCAAGAAAATCGCTGCAAACAAAACAGTCCATACTACATAACTCACATTTAGACCAGTAGCTTTTGCTGGCTGCAATCGATTGATAGCCATATAGTAGGCAAGATAAGAGATCATATTAAATGCCGCAAAGACAATTAATAGACCAAACAATTGTCCATTTGCCACTTCTGCAAATGAATGATGCGAGAAGAGAACAATAACAAGATAGGACAAGAAGGAAGTTACTTGTCGGATCAAGAGGGCTTCGAGTTCGCTGAGTTCACTTTCCATAGCAAAGGAGCTGAGAACACTTTCACTTCCCCAAGCAAGCGCACAAATTAATGCGCAAAGGATTCCGATATAAAAGGAATTGACCTGTTCAACCTTGTAGGTCTGAGCAATAATTCCTGCAATGATTAATAAAATTCCAAATACTGTATTCTTCGAAACCTTATGCTTAAGAATAAAGAAGGCAAGAAGGACAGAAACCGCAGGATAAATCGCTGAAACTGAGGATGCTAAAGAACTACCGATATACTTGACTGCATAGAGATTGGCCTGCATGCCAATTGGCCCAGCCAATAGTGCTCCGATAATAACACTGACATTTCGAATGTTCAAGAAGATTGAAAAACGTACCTTTCCTTCTTTAAATAAAAGATATCCTAGCAAGATAAAAATACTCAGAAAGTCATGTGCAGCTGCTACTACAAAAGGCGAAAGCTCTGTAAAGATTGAAAAGATATAGGCGCTAATCGTTAAGCCTAATCCCCAGAAGACACCTGATAGTAGCCCAAAAGAAACTCCATTTTTAGTTTTCATTAGAACCTCCCATAGAATCCAATTCCTTCACTGCTCTATTGTAACGAGAGATTCCGTAATCTCCGAAATCTGCACCATTTTCTTCTTTGTAAATAGTCCAAAGACTCCAAATGATATCTTGTAAGATTTTGTAAATACGAATTTTCTCCCTTGAAACTGGAGTCTTGTCACTCTCGTAGTGACTTAAAAAGTCTTCTTCTTCTGAAATAGTAAATTCAGATTCTAGGAAGAGGGCTGCCAAATCCCACATAGGATCATTCATAGATGAATATTCCCAATCAATCAGATAAAGATGTCCATCTGGTCCTTCAATAAAGTTTTCTGGAACCAAATCAATATGACATGATTTCTTATCAACTCCGATTTGTTCAAGCTCTTCTTTCAGAGAAAACACAGACTTTCTGATAGCTTCATAATTAGGATAAGAAATCTCCCCTTGAATCAATGATTCATATTTTTTGATTTCCTCAAAAGGAGCAAACTCTCCTCTTAGTTCTTTACCAGACGCATGGATTGTTTGTAAAATTGGGGCTATCTTATCAAATTTATTTTTAATGGTAGTTGAATCAAGTGTCTCAGCATTTTCGATGTACTGATTAACCTTGATACCTGCTTCGATATCAAAAAGATAATTTTCTACATCTAATTTTAAATCTTTCAACAACTCAAGATTGTACTTTTCATTCTGCCGGTCGATTAATTTATCAGTACCTTTACCGAAAAACTTAACGATGTATTGGTTTGAGGATGTTTTAACCAAATAGTTCTGATTGGTCATCCCACCCAACTGTTCAACGCTCTGAATTTCTTCGTCACCAGATAATAAAGAAGCAATCTTTTCTTTAACGATTTCTTTCACAATCATCCTCCATTAGACTTCCCACTTAAATACTGTCTTGAAGGCAGTATTAAGGTCTGTTGCAAAAACTCGATGAATATCCTTAATCTCTCTTACTGGTTCTTCTAGATAAATGATATTCTTCAAACGATTGGCAAACTTCTTAATCTCCATCATTTGGATGGCATTTTCAAAGTCAACTCTTCCAGAACGAGAAGATCCAACTAATAACAAGCCTTTTTCCAATGAATCACGAGTATTGATATTAACTTTATACTCACTAACTCCCATCATCAAAATGGTACCTTGTGGTTTAATGTAGCGAACCAAGTCATTAATAGCAGGTCCACATCCGTCACCACCACAGCATTCGAAACCATGGTCAAAACTAAGATCCTCTGGAATGCTATCAGTAATGTAGAGCTCTTTTGCAAATGAGAATAATTCTAATTTCTCCCAATGACGTCCGATAACAATAATCTCAGCTTCAGGCAAGGTGTAGTTGATAATATTGGCCATGACAAAGGCTAAACTTCCATCACCAATGACAGCGATACGTTGACGTCTGCTGTGAGATACCGTCATGAAACGATTCATAGCATGCATGCCAACACTGACAAACTCTGTAATGGTAGCAACTGTATCTTCGATATCTTCGTATGATACAACACGATCCTTAGGTAGAGAAACGAATTCTCGCATAAACCCATCATAACCACTTGAAAGGAAATATGTTCCAGTCATGTAATTTTCGTAGAATTCCTCATCACTTTGCATAGGTGGTTGATTTGGAATCATAACAACCTTTTGGCCAACTTTATAGGTACCTGTTGGGTCAGAAATGACTGTACCACAAGACTCATGAATCATAGCCATTGGTAGTTTTTTGGCTAAAATTTTTGGATCTCGTTTACCTTGATAATAGCGCTGATCCGCGTGACAAACAGCCATATAGTTTGGTCGGATGAGGATATGATTCTCTTGATCAATTTCTTCTTCCTGATATTTAATATTAATAAATTTTGGTTTTGTCAGTTGATAAATTTGATTAATCATGTCTCTAGTCTTTCTCAATCATGCTTTTAGCAATCTTCAAGTCTGTAACTGTTGTAATTTTAAGGTTTGAATATTCACCTTTAGCCAAGGCTACATCTTTACCCTTAATGACAAAGATTTTACATGCATCTGTTAAAATTTCTTTTTCTTCTGCTGAAAGAGAACCATACAAGTCAATAAAGTCTTTACAACGGAAGGTTTGTGGAGTTTGTCCTTGATAGAGATGAGCACGATTTGGAATATCTGTAATGAACTGACCATTTGTACTTTCAACGATAGTATCCACTGCTTCAACCACAGTATCAACCGCATCATGTTTTTGAGCAAGAGCGATATTATCTTGAATCATGCGAAGTGTTATAAAAGGACGAACCGAGTCATGCGTTACTACGATATCATCTTCTGTTAGTGGACGGTAAGCATCAATAGCTTCAATAATCTTTTCAATACTAGAATTACGATCAGCCCCACCTTTTGTAATGATGATACGCTCCTTGTGAAGTGGAAGGAATTTTTCAACTAGATCTTCTGCGTGTGTAACCCAGTCACCATGAACTCCAACAACAATTTTTTCAATACTTGGTTCTAGGACAAATTTTTCAATTGTATGGATTAGAATTGGGCGGTCTCCCAACTCAAGAAATTGTTTAGGTAAATTACTGATACCCATGCGCGTGCCGGTTCCACCTGCTAAAATTCCAGCGTATATCATATTTTTTCTCCTTTAGTTTTTGTAAAAACTCATTCTTTACTATTATATCATAATCTAGCACTATCTTGAAATAAATACTAGTTCTCCCTAGTTAGAAACTAATGACGAGAGCACTTTATGCTTTGAACATTAAAAAATTTAATCCTTGCATTTTTTACTCTCGGTTAATATAGAGTTCTTCAGAATAGTATAGAAAGCTTAAAAAAACCTTAAACCATTGGTTGATATATAGAGAAATCCTGAAATTTTAATTAGACTTTTCCAATTAAAATTGTTAAAATAAAATGGAAAATAAAAGAAAAGGAATCTAACTACCACCATGATGAATATGCAAAACATGATGCGTCAAGCTCAAAAACTTCAAAAACAAATGGAGCAAAGCCAAGCTGAATTGGCTGCCACAGAATTTGTTGGGAATTCTGCTCAAAACCTTGTAACTGCTACCTTAACAGGTGATAAAAAAGTCGTAAAAATTGATTTTGATCCCGCAGTTGTGGATGCTGAAGATATTGAAACTCTTTCAGATATGACTGTTCAAGCTCTCAATGCTGCGCTCGAACAAATTGATGAAACTACTAAGAAGAAACTTGGAGCATTTGCTGGTAAGTTACCATTTTAATTAGATTATCAAAAAGAGGCTGTGAACCAGCCTCTTTTAATTTATGTTAAAAAGCAAATAATTCAGTTGCTTTATTTAGCAATAAGTCACTATATTCAGGATCTTCCTGAGCAGTTTCTAGTTCTTCTTTTATGTTTTCCAAGTCATCCGTAATCATTCCGTCAACACCTAGGTGAAAAGACTTATTAAAAGATTCGGAACTATTGATTGTCCATACATAGAGTTTTTGCTCAGTATTCCATAGTTTCGTTACAAAATATTCATCCAAAGTAGAGTACTCCATTGTGTAGCCTGTCGCAACCGTTCTAGGAAAAACAGAATTATAGGGAAGAATAAAGTAGACCGGAATATCCTTGTCATACTCTCTTACTTTTTCAATAACCTTATAATCCAAGGATTGCATTTGATGACCATAAACTTTAATTTTTGCACCGTATTTTTCTAGAAAATGTTCCATCATCTGCGGGCTATCTTTGTGGCTGGTCTTAATTTCAATGAGTAGTTTCTGATGCAGTTCATTTGCGCGAGTCAGATAATCATCGAAACTTGAAATCTTTGTATCATAACCATTCTCATGAATGTCAATCTGCTTTAACTCTTCTAAGGTCAAATCTTGTGGTGTTTTATTGATCCCAGCTAATCCTCTAAGATTAGCATCATGCATCATGACAAATTGCCCATCCTTTGTTTCCTGGATATCCATCTCGATTAAATCAGGTTTTAACTGAGATGTTTTTTCTAGGGATTGAATGGTATTTTGTACACCATTGCCATTTGATACACCACGGTGTGAAATCACAAGCGGTGGATTGACTACAGGAGCTTCTAGATAATTATAGCCTTCAATCGCAAAGAAGATACATGCACACACCATGACACTCCACCTCATGATATGGTCCTTTTCGCGTCTTGGCATAATATCAAGTTCTTCTCCTGTTAAAAAGGACGTAAATTTCACAAGGAAATAGGTCAGTGCCATATAGTGGAAATTCTTGATAAGAACAAAATTCAAAATAGCAAGGACCAGAGATTCTCTCTGAGTAAGGCTATCCACTATATACTGGATTGATAGTAAAGGGATGAGAGGAAGATAGAAGAATAGATTGGTTTTTACAATAATTAAGAATAAATGCCAAGCATAAAACCAAAAGAAATTCTTAGTTTTATCCAAACTATAAATGATCGCTTCCTTGACCGTCATCTTTTCATAAAAGACCTTAGGTAGAGTGAACATCAAGCGAACAGAAACATAGAAGAATAAGACTGATAAGATAATAATGGCTATCCACCACATCCAGTACTTATCTTCCATGTAGGTTTGAATAAACTCTGGTATTACGATTTTATTGAAATAATAAATCTTAAATATCTTCCTGATAAAAGGAAATAGCATTGCTACAAATAAAAAGATAAACAAAGCTTTTGAAATAGTCATCTTTTTCATAAAAGCAAGGCTTTCACGAAATACTTTTCGACTATATTCTATAAGAGTCCTTTTTTCGTGATATAGGAGGTGGCGAGCTCCAATAAAGAGAATACTAAGTTGAAAATAGGCTACCAGTAAATTGATAGCTATTAAGATTACGAAGCCAAGACTGACTATGGGTGCGTTTTTTATAATCTCAAAAATATTGTTGTAGGAAATAAACAAATATCCAGTCTGACTTAGTAAAAATCCAGCTATCACTGAGTTTAGTGGCAACCAGATATAGTCGACCAACATAAAAATTAGAAAGAATAGAAAGAGGATTTTATCTAGATTAAGGTAAATCTTTTTAAAACCCAATTTTTTCGGTTTTTCAGGTTTCATAAAAACTCCTAATCAAAAAGTTTTGATAAATCCAAAGCACCAAATGGATTCGAATTGAGACTACTTTGAGAATTGAGTAACAGTCTACTTTCATCTGACTCCAAAAAAGCTTCATACACTCGAGCAGTCATACGAGCATCTTCTAAACTATTATGAGATTGCCCTTTAAAACCTAGAAAATTAGCCACAGTTTGTAATTTTAGATTAGCAATTCCATGAAGATCAGAACTACGTCGCTCCAGTGCTTCGTTATAGACATCAACTAGATATTGATGACTATAGTCAAATCCATGCTCTAGTAGAATTGGTAAATCACTTTTTGCTGCATTATAACCAATAAGAGGCAAGTTACCAACAAAATCTTGAAATTTTTGCAGGACTTCTTCTACCTTTGGTGCGCCTTTCAATGTCTCTGAAGTAATCCCCGTCAAACCATTAATAAAACTCTTCAAAGGAACATCAGTGTAGACATAAGAGTCAAATGTTCCTACCTCTTCACCTTCTTTAAAATACACTGCTGATACTTGAATCAAATGAGTCTTATCCTGGTGTTTATTGAATTCTAAGTCAAAGGAGATATATTCTCTTAATGTTTCCATCTTATCATTCCTTATTGATTTGTAAAAAGAAACCACCTGGTCTAGTCATAGAAACCAAGCAGTTTTTTCTTATTTTCCAAATAAGCGAGCAAAGAAGCCTTTCTTCGATGCTTGAACTTCTTGCTTAGCTTGATCCAACTCCAACTGAAGTGTTTCTTGATCCTTCATAGCTTGAAGAGTTAACTGTTGTTGTTGGTCCAATTGCTTATCTTTTTCAGCGATTTGGCGGTCTTTGACTCGCATCTGTTCATCTTTTTCAGCCAGTTGCTTATCTTTAGCTTTCAATTGCTCATAAAGACGAATGATTTCAGCGTTCTTTTCATCAACAAGAATTTCCATGAGTTCTCGTTGCTTAACTTCATCACTAACCGGTTCATCTTCAAAGATAGTCTTTTTGTAGATTTCTTCAAGTTTGATCAATCCACTGCGAGTAACAACAGTAACACCCTTGTCGTTTTTTGTAATATCTTCTTCTGGTAATTCTTTGACACGATTATTGATTGCTTGTCGGGATAGTCCCAAGACCTCAGCAATCTCACTGACAGTCATTTCAATACTCATAATATCCTCTATTTTTCTCTAGCTTTTCTTAAATTAAATCTTATCATAAGTAAGCAAAACTGTCAAATAACACTGTATTTTCAATGGTTTTTTAAAACATAAAATGTAAAAACTATTTATCGGCTAATATTTTAAAAAGATGAGAGCATCTCATCTTTAGACTAGTAGATAAAAATCGTTTATTCAGTATAATTTTAAGAGAAAACCTTTCTTGGTTTGTAGAGATGATCACGTTTCTCCATAATAGCAAGTAGCTTCTCATCTTCGAAAGCGGCAACTTCTTTCTCGCTACACTCTAACTCAATAAAGCGGCCAAAGCGGACTTCCTCTGCCTGTTCCGGAGTAAGATAAACCTTAACTAAATCCCCTGTCCCGATCTCGAGTGGATGGAGAAAGTCCAGTTTTCCAGCCTCTACTTTTTGGGCAATTTCTTCCAATGTCAAGGAATCTTCTAACTGTAAACCAGCCGCACTAGTCCGTGTAAGATGAGACATGTGAGCTGCATAACCAAGCTTCTCTCCCAAGTCAACCGATAAGGTACGGATATAGGTTCCCTTGCTACATTTTACTCGGAAGGTAAAACGCGCAAGTTCCTCATCATAGGAAATGGGACTGGTTCTTTCAAAACTATAAATGGTCACCTGACGTTCTGGACGCTCGACTTCCTGACCAGCACGTGCATACTCATAGAGCTTGCGACCATTGACCTTGACAGCTGAGTACATTGGTGGAATCTGGGTGATAGGCCCTGTCAGACTGTCAATGGCTTCATCGACAAGCTTTTCATCCAGTGGAGACAAAACAGGAGTCTCTGAGACAACTTCCCCACTAGCATCCTCGGTCGTTGTAGAATATCCCAGAGTGATTTCACCCTCGTAGACCTTACCCTCATCCTGCATGAACTCTACCATGCGAGTCGCCTTGCCAACTGCAATCGGAAGCACTCCCACCACATCCGGATCCAACGTTCCCCCATGACCGATCTTCTTGGTTCCTAGGATCTTCCGCAGTTTAAAGACCACATCATGTGAAGTCATGCCCGCTTCTTTTTTTACATTGATAATTCCGTCCATCTGATTTGC
>CAKPXD010000031.1 GCA_934201655.1 uncultured Streptococcus sp.
GCCTTCAAATCTGTTCCTTGCAATTCGCGCTCTGCAGCACTGCCTTTTTTGCATTATTTTCGGGTCTTGCTATAAGTACAGATAAAATATGAAAAGAGCAATAAAAAATATCCCTGTTTTACTGGATTTTATGTTCAGTGAAATGGGGATATTTTTATTGCTCTTACAATTCTCCAGCCAGTGCAACATCTTTCCAGTATCTTTCCAGCTTTACAAGCAGATGCAGTTCTTCTTCTGCGTCATAAAAGCTATCATCCGCGTTCGGATTTTTTGTGAGGCTGATTAGAATGTCCTGTCTGCAGAACTGGATTTTTTCAAGCAGATCACGGGCAGCGGAAGATGCTTTGCTGCCAGATGGCAGTTTGCCGGGAAGAAAGAGAGAAAGCTGGTACATGTGCCGTAAAAGATCACAGTTGGGGGCATCCAAAGCGGCAGTACAAAACAGAATAAAATCAAAAACAGGGACAGAAAAAGTACCGGAACCTGGAACGGGAGCGGATGGGTGAAAAGAAACAGAGGTACTTTCCAGAGTACTGTCTGATGTTACAGGAACTTCGAGAATATTCTGTACCAGCCGAAAGATCCCCGTTTTTTCTTCCGGGAGCAGCCCGCCCTTGTCGGCTCGTTCCGTCTGACGTGCAGAGCTTAATAAAGCAAAGGCAGACAAAAGTGAGGATGCACTTAAATAATCCGTAGAAGAAGTGATCTCCGGTACCTGCATCCAGGAGAGTTTTTTGTTCTGGCTCCGCAGGTTAGATAAAAGCTCAGAAAGTGCCCGGGGAAGTCCAGCATACAGCGTTTTTAAAAGGGTATGATACCAGGTGTCGGCGACGGAAAGCAGATTTTCCGAAATTTTTTCATGAAAAGGAAAAATTGCCTGGAAGTATCGTTCTGGAAAAGCAAGAACATTACGGTTTTTTCCAAGATAATCACTGCAATCAAGATTATGATCGTTCAAAACAGCATCACAGAGAAAAGTGCCAAGGGCTTTAATCCGCTGTTTTATGATTTTTTTCTCGTTGGTACTTTCCGGAGGATCGGCCTTATAAGATTTAACTTGTCCCATCAAATAGTTAAACCAGTATTTGGAAGTGGTTTTCTCCTCTGGTAAACCGGCTTCTTTTGCAAACGCGGGAAGATAAGCCGGGGCCAGAAAACACCGGATCACAGCCGCATGACCGCAGTCTGCAAGACTGAAGAAAAAAGAATACCAGATATCATCTGCAAATGCAAAAGAATTTTTCAAAATAATGTCTCCTTTCTGCGTCAGGTATCGTTCGAATGCCTGAGGTCTGCAAGACTCATTGAGTGAGAAGTAACAGGGGAAATACCATGGTCATCAACAACGACCATCAGTGTTCCGTTTGGAGTCAGCGTCATTGTCAGCAGCATTTGCGTACCGGCAGGAACCGGATGTGAGAAGTGATGCTGAATGACCAGAGAAGTAGGATTTCCATCATCAAGCTCAAGATAAGAATTTGCGGCTCCGTTTTCCACCTCGAAAAAAGCGAAGCGGGCAGAAGTCTGATCTGCGGAATGTGTTGTGTAGGTTCCGCTGACCTGAAATGGAAGCGGCGCATTGGAGGGGATCTGCACTTTCAGCTTTTGCTGTCCGCTGCCAGGCAGCCGTACCCGCAGAGCATAGGCATAGGCAACCGGGGTGTCGGAAAGCTGACGGTTTGCATACAATGCACAGCCGAGCGCAACAGCCTGTTCCGGAAAACGCTGCAGGATATGATCTTTGGCAAGATGCGGAAATTTTTGTTCTAACAGAGTGCGGACAAGCGGGATATAAGAGGAACCGCCGGTCAGAAGAATTTCAATTTGGGGATTGGTGGATTCTCCGGTGCGGTCAAGTACGCGGGCGGCACAGTCGACACACTGCTGCAGAGCAGGAAAAATTTTCCGTTCAAAATCTTTTCGGGTGATGATTACCTTTTGAATACCAGGGCGGCCGGAAACATCCGTACCTTCGATAAAAGCAGAACAGGATTCTGCAGAAGAAAGCTGTTCTTTGATCTGTCTTGCAGTGTGCAGAAGCTTTTGATGGTCTGCGGTTCCGGAAACGGAAAGGCGGTCCGGATCCAGATTTCCGGGATGGGCATGCAGTGCATCCAGAATCAGTTCGGCCATCGCGGAATCAAAAAAATCACCGGCAAGGGTAAGGCCGTCCGGGCAGAGAGCCTTGTATTCATAAGGATGTTTATCTGTCCTGTGCAGATTAGGAACAAGAAGAACGGTATCAAACGTTCCGGCGCCAAGATCAAAAACAAGCACTTTTTCCAAAGTCTTTCGTGCATAGTGAGAATAAGTAAGGGCGGCTGCAATCGGTTCCGGAAGAAGAACAATTTCTTTGCCGTCGGAGGCGCGTTCCAGAATCTGCAGGAGTGTCTGACGTTTGGCAGCACCGAAGCGGACCGGAACACCGACTACCAGTTTGTGATAGGCAGGTTTGGAGAACAGGGATTTTTCCAGTACCTGATGGCTGACAGACAAAATCCGGCGGATTTCTTTTTCTGCGATATCTGCGGTAGAAAACTGCTTTCCATGTAGAGTGACAAAAGGTTCGTCGAGTTTCATTTTGATGGAAGAACAGATCCCGGCCGGATCGTCAGAAAGTCCGTTGTAATCTGCAACTTCTTCGCAGAGATATTCCCGATTGCTGCGTGCAGAGTACCAGAAAAGACTCGGGACTCCGCCGCGTGTGGATGGCGTTTCATAAGGGGCGGCAAGAGGAAAAGGCTCTTCTGTTGATTTACAGGCCATCATAGAGCGGTAGGTACCGAAGTCAAGACCGTATCCGTAAAACAAAGAGAATAAATCGTCAAACAGCGATGCTTCTGGATGAGAGTTCGAATCAGTTTTCCAGGTCATCCTTGTGTTCCTCCTTTCCGGAATCATCCGTTATAACAACTGCCTTCCGCAGAACAACATCGTGGAATTTCCAGCCGCGGCTGCAGGGATCGCAGGAAACGATGCGGTCAGAAGGAGAGGAAAATACCTGTTTCAGATGCAGTGCAGGATCGTAGAGGTCTCCGGGTTTTGGAATAATCGGCTCGGCACCGAGCAGCAGCAGTGCCTGTTCCAGAAGATCCGCATAACAGGGATTCAGTTCTCCGGATGATCGGGTAATCATATTCCAGAGATCAAACAGTTTTTCTAAACCGGGCTGCAGATCAGCCTGACGGAGTGTTTCCCCAAGCGATGCTGTGGTGTCCCGAAGCGCCAGAATGGAATGCTGAAGTCCTGCCTGTTGCTGCAGAACCTGCCGCATCTGCTGTTCCAGTTCCTCAAATCCGGCAGTGGAAGTAGTGGAATGGTTCATCATAATATATTTCCTCCTGAGAATACAGAATAAACGCAGTGTTTAAACTCTCTTTTTCTGTAGTGTAACAGGAAAAAAGGGAAGCGTCAATTTGGAAAAAACGAAATTTCCTCGGAAAAAAAGAAAAAAACGGGAAAAATGAAAAAATACAATCAAACAGACGGAAAAACGGAAAAAGACAGGAAAAAACAATGGAAAAACGGAGAGCGGAAATTGATAAAAGGGTTGCACTATGATATCGTAAGGTCACCGAAAGGGGGTGAGCAAAATGATTCCAAAGGATGAAAAGGAAGCATTAGAGTTCCTAAAAAAAGAAGTTGGAGATGATTATGTTCCATGGCACCTTGAACGGACGTTTCGTCTGATGAATCAAAAAGAAATAGAATGTGTACGGAGGCTTATCAGGAAATTCACAGAAATGATTCCAGCTGACTTTTCACCGAAACAGAAAGCGGCACTTCTGTTTGAAATCCTGGTAAAAAGAGGTACATATGTTGACGAAGAGAATGAGAATCGTTTTGTATATGTCTCTGCATTAATTACTGGAAACTCAGTCTGCATGGGCTTTTCAGAACTGTATTGTATTCTCTGTTACAGTCTTGGAATCGAATGCAGCATTGTTATTGGATTTGCCTGGAACAAGGGGCTTACCGAGGATGCGGGACTTCATGCATGGAATATTGTCACACTTCCGCAATCGGAAAAAAATGGGAACGTAACGTTAAAATACCATGTGGATGTGACTTGGTCCTTAGGACTATCCTGCAGTATGAAAAGCAGCTATTTTCTGAAGAGCGATCAGTTTATGGAAGAGCATTCTCACTTATGGGATGAAGGGGACTACAAATGCCCGGAAGACAACAGAGAAACTATCAAATTTGAGGAAGATGAGGTGAAAAGAATATGTCATATTTTAAAAAAGGAGACTGCCTCACTGTTGGCGGAGACCGCATTGTAATCGACGAGTTTCTGTCATCTGGGATGCAGGCCGACGTTTATCGCGTGATTGACGTTGATCGCGGAAAGCATATGGTTATTAAACATCTGTACGGTGACTACTGCAATAATAAGAAATTATTTTTCAACAAAGTAAAAATTCTCAGTACACATCCAGCTCCTCATGCGCGTCTGATCTGGCCGCAGGGGGTAAGTGCTTTCGATGAGAAAACAGACAGTTTTGTCTATTTAATGGAAGAAGTTCCAGAAGAGTATGAGCCAATCGCTTTGATTATGAAACATCAGAACCGATTGACAGCAGAGCAGAAGATTCAAATCTGCATCCAGATGGCAGAGGTGTTTTCCAGTCTTGGAAGCAATGGCTTTATCTATTCAGATATCTCTGGTACAAATATTCGTTATGGCATTGATTCCAATGGAAGAACAGATGTTCGCGTTATTGACTGCGACAACGTCTCATTACGAGGAGAATCTCTAGGTGTTGCCGGGACTGGGTTGTTTCGCGCGCCTGAGGTGATGCTTGGTTGTTCAGCCCCTACAGAATTTAGCGATGCCTATGCCCTTACCGTGGCTGTTTTCCGGATCCTCATTAGTAGCCATCCTCTTGATGGTATTTATACACACAAAAAGCCACTCACTCCGGAACTTGTACAGGAATACTTCGGAAAAACGCCGGAATACATTTTTTCTGAGGGAACGAAAAATGGTCCAACGGAAGAATATTACAGAGAACGTTTTGAACATCTTCCACCGCAGCTCCAGTTGTATTTTAACGTGATGTTTTCAAAGGAATCTCTGCATCATCCAGAAAAACGCCCTACCGCACAGATGCTGCTCACAATTCTGCAGCGATTCTGTTGATTGGTGATATGAAAATTAAGAAAAAGAAAACCTGAGGAGGTAAATCATATGTATAGAAAAGAAAAAATGTATATCAAAGTAAAAGAGGAAGATGGGATCCGAACCTGCGTCCTGATTCTGTTTTTGGACAAATCCGGCAGTATGAGCCCGAGAGAAGATGACATTTATGATGCATTTAAAGACCTCATGAAAAGGTTGGTTGATCAGAATGAGACGTCTTTGGACGTCCAGCTTAAAATTATTCTGGTGACTTTTGACAATGATGTACATGTATTAAATGATACCCCTCTTCCGCCGGAACAGATTCTTGAGCTCTTTGCACGTAGCGACTACAAATGCGGCGGCGGAACGAGCCTGGCAAGAGTATTCACGAAACTGGACAATATTTTTAGCCGTAAAGATAACGGACTTCTGGCAAACCTGAAACCTGGTGATCATTACCCAATGGTAGTTTATGTGAGTGATTACATTAGTACAGACGAAAAGAAAGTTTATGATGACGCTAAAACTGCGCTCCTGTCCAACCGTTTCTACAAGAAAACAAGAAGACTTTGTCTGTATATTGGAAACGAAAGCCATCGTTCAGATGCAGCAGAACTTGTGGGCGGTGAGAACAACGTAGTTGTTCTTGACCCTGAACTGGTAGGAACACTTTTAAGTCCTGTGTTGATCGGCTCTACCTTGCTCAGCACAGATATGACTCACACAAACACAAATAATGAAACAAACACGCCGGCCGAACTGGCAGAGCAGGAGAAAAAACGTGCGCTTGAGGGTTCTGCCAGTGCCCAGGCTCAGAAGGACCAGCAGCTTCATGATGAATTGAAGAAACTGCTTGGGTTTTAAAAGGAAGACAAATGAAAAGAAAGCTTCAGCTTCTGCAGTGAGGAATGAGCAGAAGCCGAAGCGCACAGCAGAACAGGAAAGGATGTGTGATTTATTATGGTGATTCTGAGTGTCAGTAAAAGAGGACGTGTTCACGAAAAATTAAAAAAACCATGTCAGGATCGCTCTCTGGTAAAAAAAATTGGTGAGAACACATGGATTCTGACTTTAGCAGATGGTCACGGAGGTTTTCCATATGTACGTTCTGGTTTTGGAGCCCAAATTGCATGCAGAACAGCACAGAAAATTATGGCAGATGAAACAATTCCGGTGGAAGAATATCCGAAAAAGATCAAAGAGGTTTTTGATGCCTACACAGAGAAGCATCTTCATCTCCATCCCCTCACAGATGAGGAAAAGAAAAAACTTGGTTCCAGACCTGAAACGTATGCCTATGGTACGACATTACTGGCAGTAAAGATTTCACCAAAAGGTACATATCGTGTTCAGCTTGGTGACGGAAAACTGTCGGTGCTTGATACATTTGGAGCTCCGTTTAATGAATTGCCTGCGGATCCAAACTGTTATGCAAATATCACATCATCGCTGGTGCAGCCAGATGCGCGATTCCGCATCAGCTATCAGGAGGATTCTGCATCCGCTGTAGTTCTTAACAGCGATGGATACGAGCCGGAAGGAGGATTTCCATGGAAACTGTTAAACAACGCTGTAGAAAACTGGGAAACATATCAGGAAAGTGATCTGATAGAGGAAATGGTTTCGGAAGATCACCGCGGCGATGATCAGACAATTGTCCTCTTTCTGAATGAAAATGCTTTTACGGAAAAGTATAAAAAAGAAGTAAGAGAGCAGGCCGCTGAAGAAGCAGAGAAAGTTCATAAGTTCCACAAGCAGGAAAAACTTCTTGAGGAAAAACGTGAATTAGAGGCTTTCCTGACGGCAGGGCTCAGAAAATACAGAGAAATGGAAAATGATGCAGAAGCAGCAGGATTTCGTGAAAAAAGTCTCAAACCGAGATATCAGGCTTACAATGCCGTCTGCGTAGAGCTGGAATGTCTTCTTAACGAAATGGCAGAATAAATCTGTGTTGTACAGAATGGCAGAAAGGGGGTGGAAAGATGCCGCTTTTATATGATGAAGTAGAGATTGATGAGTGGACAGAAACCATGCTGCTGACAGAGAGATTCACACCGCCGCGCAATGGGCGGATGCTTCGATTCAGACTGTCTGATGGCAGCCGCAGAAAACTGCTTTACACTTGCATAGACGGCAACTATGCAGGACCGTTTTCCGCTGAGAATGGCGCAGTGACCGTTGAAAATGGGATTGGAATTCTGGAAGCGCTCCGGGCAGGCTGTCACGCTGCACAGGTGATGGCAGTTGATGTAGAAGAATTTCTTCTTGATCCACTGGAGATTCCGGTGAGTCCTGTTATTGTTACACTCTCAGATGGAGAGCAGGCTGCTGTCCGTATTTATGGTGAAGCAGAGATTTCCATTCGTGTGCGTGACAGTGACCTTTTGATGGAAGAAGTAAAACGTGGAAAAGTTACAGCGCCGGAAAGACGTGCCGAGAGGGTTATAAAGAAGTGTCTGAAACGGGAGATCTCTCGTAAGATGCCGCAGATTATTACAACCGGTCATGTACTGGAAGGCATTGCCGAACTGGATGAGGAAGCTGATTCCATTGGTCAGACAGCGGCCAGCCATGCAGAGCAGATGCTTCCCTGGCTTGAAGTAGTATCCTGCGAAGTGACCTTGGAGGTACTGGATCTGGATGAGAGCATACTGGAAAAAGAAAACTACAGATGGAGGCAGAAAGAAGCGGAATCAGCAGAACAAAGAGCTATGCAGATGCGCCTTGTGGAAAAAGCAGGCGATGCCTTGATTGCTGCCTATGGTCAGTCAGCCATCCCGCCGGAGATGCTTCAGATTGTGGCAGTCTACGCACAGAATCAACCCATGGTCAGTGCGGATGAACTGACAGTGCTCTGCGGCAAGCTGAAAGCTCTTTCTGAAAAATATACCCCGCAACTGTTGCTGGACAATATAAAAACTCTCACAGGAGGAGTTACCAGATGAAGGCCTACATAGAACTTACAAGCGTTCCGATTGCAAGAGAAAACACACCGCTTCTGGCTCCGGCCGCAGAGCTGGCAGAGCGGCTTGCACAGGGAGGAGAGGCAGTGGAATTACGCCTCCAGAAAGAAGCAGATGCGATTCACTGCTATATGGGTGTCTCTTCCCTTAGTTGTGCAAAAACTCTTATTTTGCTGTTGAAGCAGTTCCGCTGCGGCTTTCACTCAGCGGAGCAGCTTTCGGAAATGAGCACCGAAACACTGCTGCTGCGCGGTGCGTCAGAAACATATCACATCATTCCGGGACAGAATCGGGGAAGTACGCTTTTGATGCGGGAAATTGTTCCAGACGCAGGACGCAGCAAAAGCCTGTATTATACGCTTGGCCAGATGCCGGAGGGACACGGATATTCAGTGCTGACTCGAAAGTCTCCGCAGCTGGACATGCGCACATCTACCCTGCTGAAAAATATGGCAGAACAGAATCAGAATGCCGACATGCAGCTTTATGAGAAGCTGTTTCATGCAGATACGCGGTATCAGTGTGTCATGGCGGTTTTTGGACAGAATCCGGAAGAGCGAAAGCAGCTCGAGACGGAGCTGATGCATGCGTTTGCTGGGATGAAGACATATAATATTCCGAAGACTAAGATTTGTGTAGATGCCGAAACGGTATGGAAAGCAGCAGAACAGACTGCCCTGCAGGTTATGCCAAGAAGCAGCACGGCAGCCTTTCTGTTTCTGGCGGAGGAGATTCAGGCATTAACCTGTCTGGAAGGAGTGTCACAGAAAAATGGAATTCGGCGAAATCATGACACACTGTTTTCAGAGCAGGAAAATAAGAGTATCTGGTCTAAAGACACCTCTCTGCTGCTGGGGAAAAATGAGATGGGAGAGGAGCAGAGAATCCCGTTCCGAGAATTAAAAAAGCACATGTTTGTTGCAGGAGCTCCCGGTTCCGGCAAAGGAAATCTCATTTTTTCGATCGCCAATCAGCTTCACCGGCAGAAGATTCCGGTTCTGATGCTGGAATCGGCCAAGGAAGAGCAGCATTATCTGAGAAAAACGATGCCGGATTTACGGGTGTGGAGACCGCAGAGCGGTAACTTTGTCCTGAATCCGTTTGCCCTCCCGCCCAATGTTACACTGGAACAATACCGTGCCTCTCTGAAAGAGATCCTGCAGACCTGCGTTAAGGGAGACGGCCCGCTGGAAGAACTGTATCAGACGACGCTGACCAGATGTTTTGCAAAGTATGGATATACGCAGGCCAGTATGATGTACAGTCCGGGCACGGTTCCATTTGGTCTTCATGAGTTTATGCTCGAGTTCAACCGTCTTCTGGATCAGAACGGATACAGCGGAAAAACGATGGCCGATATAAAATCAGCAGGCCATACGCGTATGCGCGCACTTCTTGATGCAAACCCGGATGTTTATGATACGGCGGTGCAGCCGATCCCCATCACAGAATTGCTGAATGGAGAAAATCTTCTGCAGCTGAATTGTCTTACAACGATCGAGGCGAAGCAGATGTTTGCGACTATGATTCTCATTTCACTGGCAGCATACCTTCGGATCAATGCAAAACACAGCAGCAGACTTCAGTTGGTGATCATTTTAGATGAGGCTCACAATCTTCTTCGGGGAGCAGAAAAAAGTGACGGCGAAGGGGTGTATTCTTTTGCAGAAAACTTTCAGAATCTTCTTCTTGAAATGCGCTCGATTGGGGTTGCATTTGTTATTTCTGATCAGACGGCAGACAACGTTCCGACGACAATACCGGATATCTGTGGGACAAAAGTTTTCCTTGGCCCTTCCAGATTTTCCGGAATCGAGCGTTATGCGGCACTTTTCCGGGCAGATGAAACGACATTGGAACATCTGTATCTTCTGGGACCGGGAGAAGGTGTTTATACTACATATGGAATGTCAGTCGGAGCGTATTTTTCTACGCCCAATATTTTAGACCGTTATCAGATGGAAGAGGGATATCCTGCAGAGAATTCTTTTGTGGAAAGGAATGCCCGTACACTTTTTGAAACCTATCTGGAATGCCAGAACTGTGCTTCCAGCGGACATTGTACCCTGGAACAGAAACAGCAGGCCCGTCAGACTGCGATCAGTGTGGATGCGGAGTGCCGCGGTCTGTTCTGGAATGCAGTCCGTGCGTCAGAACGTGCAGCGGCAGAAGAGAAAACGGGGGACGAAAAAAGTCAGAGAGAGAGCAGGATGGCAAAGGAACAGCTGCGGAAAGTTCTGGATTATATGGCTGTGAAAATTGCAAAAGCCGACAATACCGACTGCTGTATCACGCAGCTGATCCGGCAGCTGAATCGGGAGTCAGCATCGTCGCATCTGGTGCGGGAAATTTATGTAGAGGCACTGCGGAAACTGGCAGAAAGCAAAAAGAAAACAGGAGGATCAAAAGCATGAGTGCAGATATGAGTGATATGGAATATGACGCGGATGATATGACCGAGGATACCCAGGATGACAGTTTCGATCTGGATGAGGATATTTGGGATGACAATGCTGATTTGGCAGAGGATGATCGCATGGATTTGAGTGCAAACGATTCGGAGTGGGATCTGGAAGAACCGGATCTGGAGGAATTGCGGGATCCCACAATCGGAGAAGCAGACCTTGCCGTGGTACGGGAAATGGAGGAAAGCGGAGAGTTCGACGAGGTACTTCCCAGTGATCTTGGCAGTGTCAGGACAGGCGGAAGCAACAGCCGGACGGCAGAGATTCATATCGATATGCCGTTAAATTCAGCAGCCGGTTATTCGGCAGAGGATTTTCTGGAGCAGACACAGATGCAGGAAGATGGACTGAACATGCTTACAGTAGAAGAGCTCTTAAAAAATCATGAAACTTATTTGGAAAATGGAAGAGATCCGGCAGGAAGCCGTGCGCAGGCAGACTTTCGCGATAGACTGGAAACTGCCCTGGTTGAGGATAAAATGGAGGAGGGATACAGTCTGGAAGAAGCGGAACTTGCAACAGAAGAAGAACTGCGGGGCGGTGCGGCGCTGCATAACCCCGATCAGATTGCAGGCGGCAACTCACAGGAGATCCATGCATTCGCGGCTGGTTCAGCCAACTGCGCTCTTGGCTCTCTCTGGAGGCATGGCCGAGCGGATGAATTATATCGTCAGGTAAATGAGTTGGCAGAAGAGATGACCGAGGAGGAAAAGCAGAGGACATATCTGGATGTGCGGCTGGATGTTTTGTGATAATAAGACCAATGGAAAAGACCGTTTGGAGCACAAGGCATCGGGACATTAATTGAGTAAAATTAAAAGTAAAAAAGATGCAAATCCGGTTGACAACCCCAGCGACATTTGATAGTATTTATCAAGTAATGTAATATTCCATGAGGGAGTAGTTAGCACGAATGTGTGATTTGTCAACAT
>CAKPXD010000032.1 GCA_934201655.1 uncultured Streptococcus sp.
AGATCCAATTTCTTATCCCGCCAATTTTTCTTGACCTTGACCCATGTTTCTAGGAAGACCTTGTCCCCTAGCATGAGTTCGATATCTTTGCGAGCCATGGTACCAATTTTCTTGAGCATGGCACCGCCTTTACCGATGATAATACCTTTTTGGCTGTCACGCTCGACCATAATGGTTGCTCGGATATGAACCTTGTCAGTCTCTTCATCTCGTTTCATAGAATCAACCACTACTGCAACTGAGTGTGGAATTTCCTCACGCGTTAAGTGTAACACTTTTTCACGAATCATCTCTGATACTAGGAAACGTTCTGGGTGATCGGTGATTTGATCAGATGGGAAATACTGGAAACCTTCTTCTAAGTTTTCGCTCAAAATATCGATCAAACGCGAAACATTATTTCCTTGTAGAGCTGAAATCGGTACAATTTCCTTAAAGTCCATCTGACTACGGAAATCATCGATTTGAGCCAAAAGTTGGTCTGGGTGCACCTTGTCAATCTTGTTTACCACGAGAATGACTGGTACTTTAGCAGCCTTGAGCCGTTCGATGATCATATCGTCCCCTTTTCCGCGAGGCTCATCTGCAGGTACCATAAAAAGAACAGTATCCACTTCACGTAGGGTACTATAGGCTGACTCTACCATGAAATCTCCAAGGGCTGTCTTTGGCTTATGAATCCCCGGTGTATCAATAAAGACAATTTGTTCCTTATCGGTCGTGTAGATTCCCATAATCTTGTTGCGAGTTGTCTGCGCCTTATCACTCATGATGGCAATTTTTTGCCCCATAACGTGGTTCAAAAAAGTTGACTTCCCAACATTGGGACGTCCTAAAATAGCTACAAAGCCTGATTTAAATGTCATAATTTCCTCTTAATATTTAAAATAATAAATCCCAAATCCGTGGGAGAAAGATAAGCGCACCTGTCAAAGCGGCGAAAAGCGAGACTACAAGTACGGCACCAGCTGCCATGTCCTTAGCTTTCTTTGCCAACATAGAGAAGTGATAATGGCTAGCTAAATCAACTACATTTTCAATAGCAGAATTCAAAATTTCAAAAGCAATTACTAAGAAAATGCTTAATAAGAGAAAGAGCCATTCAATTCTGGAAACTTGAAAAACAAAGCCTGCAAGAACAACCAAGAGAGAGGTCGCTGCATGCTTTCTCATATTACGCTCTTCTTTTATGGCAGTAAAAATACCTGTCAGTGCAAAATCTAAACTTGAAAGTAAGTCACGATTTTTCCATTTTCGTTTATTGTCTTGTGAGTCCATAGGCTGTTAAAATTTCTTCTTGTAAACTGAACATCTCCGCTTCTTCTTCCGGAGTGTAGTGATCATAACCGTTAATATGTAAAAAACCGTGAACTGCTAAGAAACCCATCTCACGTTCAAAACTATGACCGTAGTCTTCAGCTTGCTCATGCGCCTTATCAATTGAAATGAATAGCTCACCGATATAAGAATCAAATTCTGACATCATTTCTGCTAAGTCAGGATCTTCTGCCAAATCTTCTTCATCAAAGGTAATCTCTAATTCAGGCTTATATTCTAGGCTGATAACGTCTGTTGGACGGTCAGTATTACGAAACTCTAGATTGAGTTCATGGCTCCGTTCATTGGTCACAAAAGTGACTGCCATCTCCTTATCTTCTTTTCCAATTTTTTTCGCAGCAAATTCTAAAATTTCTTGTGTTTGCTTTAAAATTTCTTTAGAAACCAGACCAGTTTCATCTACCATTTCAATATACATGCGTTTCTCGATTCTCTTTACTTGGCTTTATTATACCATATTTCTATGATTTTATTCTACCTTTTTGATATAATACTATGGAATACATTCAAGAGGAGAAAACAATGTCATTTGATGGATTTTTTTTACACCACATGGTTGAGGAATTGCGGACAGAACTTCTAAATGGCCGCATCCAAAAAATTAATCAACCCTTTGATCAAGAATTGGTCTTACAAATCCGTAGCAATCGCCAAAGTCATCGTCTGCTCCTTTCTGCTCATCCTGTTTTTGGACGCATCCAGTTGACAGAAACGACCTTCGAAAACCCTGCTCAACCTTCTACCTTTATCATGGTTTTAAGGAAATATTTACAGGGTGCTGTTATCGAGTCTATCGACCAGATTGAAAACGATCGAATCGTTGAAATCACTGTTTCTAACAAGAATGAGATTGGGGACGATATTCAAGCCACCCTCATCATTGAGGTTATGGGTAAACATAGTAATATCCTCCTCGTAGATAAGTCTAGCAGCAAAGTTCTTGAAGTTATCAAGCACATTGGTTTCTCTCAAAATAGTTACCGTACACTCCTACCTGGTGCAACTTACATAGCCCCACCAAGTACAGAGGCCCTCAATCCTTTTACCATCAAGGATGAAAAACTTTTTGAAATCCTACAAACACAGGAATTGACAGCTAAAAACCTTCAAAGCCTCTTTCAAGGTTTAGGCCGTGATACGGCAATTGAATTAGAGAATTTATTAACTGATGATAGGCTTTCTAATTTTCGTGACTTTTTTAAGCAAGAAACCAACCCATGCTTAACTGATAAGTCTTTTTCTTGTGTCCCTTTTTCAACTAAAATTGAAGGACATTTTTCAAGCTTATCTCAACTTCTTGATGTTTTTTACAAGGATAAGGCAGAACGCGATCGCGTCAAACAACAGGCTAGTGAACTCATTCGTCGTGTTGAAAATGAACTACAAAAAAATCGTCAAAAGCTTAAGAAGCAAGAAAAAGAACTGCTTGCTACTGAAAACGCTGAGGAATTCCGACAAAAAGGTGAATTACTAACGACTTTTCTTCATCAAGTTCCAAATGACCAAGACCAAGTCGTCTTAGATAACTACTACACCAATCAGCCTATCACGATTTCTCTCGATAAAGCTTTAACACCAAATCAAAATGCTCAAAAATACTTCAAACGTTATCAAAAGTTAAAAGAGGCTGTTAAATATCTGACTGAATTAATCGAAGAAACAAAATTTACTATTCTCTATCTGGAAAGTGTAGAAACGGTACTCAACCAGGCTGGGCTAGATGAAATTGCTGAAATTCGTGAAGAATTAATTCAAACAGGCTTTATTAGAAGACGCCAACGCGAAAAAATTCAAAAGCGTAAAAAGCCAGAGAAATATCTGGCTAGCGATGGGAAAACCATTATTTTCGTTGGACGAAACAATCTTCAAAACGAGGAATTAACCTTTAAGATTGCGAGGAAAGAAGAACTTTGGTTCCATGCTAAGGATATCCCAGGAAGCCACGTAGTCATCTCAGGCAATCTCAATCCTTCTGACGAAGTCAAGACGGATGCTGCAGAACTCGCAGCCTACTATTCGAAAGGACGTCTTTCTAATCTCGTTCAAGTGGATATGATTGAGGTTAAAAAACTCAATAAACCGACTGGTGGAAAACCTGGTTTTGTTACCTATACCGGTCAAAAAACTCTTCGTGTTACACCTGATTCCGAGAAAATTGAATCCATGAAGTTGTAATATCAGTCTTATTTTAAAAATATTATTACTTCACTTTTACACAAAAATAGGAGGGGAGCTCAATGCTACGGCATATTAAATCAACTATAACTATTATATTCGGAGCTGCTATCTTCGCCTTCGGACTTACTTATTTTGTTGTTCCGCATCACTTATTCGAGGGTGGAGCAACAGGGATAACCTTGATTACTTATTACCTCTTTAATATCCCTATTTCGCTGATGAATATCTTGATTAATATCCCTCTCTTCCTACTAGCTTGGAAAATATTTGGACTAAGATCACTATATTCCAGTCTACTTGGAACCATTGCCGTCTCCGTCTGGTTAGCTATCTTTGAAAAAATTCCTCTTCAGTTTAACCTTGAAGGAGATCTCGTTGTGGTTGCTTTAGTAGCTGGTGTCCTCCTAGGTGTTGGACTCGGAGTTATTTTCAACGCGGGTGGAACAACTGGTGGCACTGATATCGTCGCTCGCATCCTTAATAAATACACCAATATCTCTGTTGGAAAATTGCTTTTTGGACTTGATTTTCTGATTCTGATGCTGATTTTAATCATCTTCCAAGACCTACGTCTTGTAACCTATACTCTCTTATTTGACTTCATCGTTTCAAGAGTTATTGACTTAATCGGTGAGGGTGGATATGCTGGAAAAGGATTTATGATTATCACTCAAAAACCGATGGAATTAGCCGATAAAATTAACGAAGAACTCGGTCGTGGGGTTACCTTTATCTCAGGACAAGGCTACTATAGCAAAAAGGACTTAAAAATTATTTACTGTATTGTCGCAAGAAATGAAATTGTCAAGATGAAAGAAATGATTCATACAGTTGATCCGATGGCCTTTATCACTATCACGGAAGCTCACGAAATCCTTGGAGAAGGGTTTACTTTCCCAGCGAGAGATGAACTTTCATAATTTTTTAAAAAAAATAAAAAGTAACTTCAAAGATGAAGTTACTTTTTTTGATATATCATCAAATTATTTTTCAGCTGTAAGTGCAGCCATTGTGATGTAGTTGTATGGTTTATTGAAGTGTGGCAAGAAGAATAGGTCTGTCAATGCTAATTTATCAATTGTAACGTGTTCTTGAATAGCAAGTGAGAACATGTGAATTCCCATGCTAATTGCTGAATCACGAGATACCATTTGAGCACCAAGGATTTCACGGCTGTCTTTATCAAAGACAATCTTGATAGCTACTTCATAGTTGTCATGCTTCATAAATTCTGGTTTTTGAAGATCGTTGAATCCAGTTTCAGTTGCGTTGTAACCAGCAGCTTTTGCTTTTTCAAGTGTCAAACCAGTTGAAACCATGTGAAGACCATAGATTGAGATACCGTTTGATCCTTGAACACCGATTCCTTCAAGCTCATGTCCACAAGCGTTGTAAGCACCAACGATACCAGTACGAACAGCGTTTGATGCAAGAGCGATGTAGCTAGTGTCTTTTCGAGCGTTGTCATAAACAGTCGCACAGTCACCAACAGCATATACACCTGGGATAGATGTTTCTTGTTTCTTGTCAACAAGGAAAGCACCGTTACGGAAGAGTTCGATCTTACCATCAGCAAGTGCAGTGTTTGGACGGAAACCAACTGCAAGAATAACCATATCCACATCAAATGTTTCTTTGTCAGTGATCAAGCGTTCAACTTTTCCTTCACCTTCGATAGCTTTAACAGTTTGACCAAGTGCCAAACGGATGTTGTGGTCTTCCAAGTTTTTAGCCATCATTTGTGTGAAGTCTTTGTCATAGTATCCGTTCAATACAGTGTCAACGATATCAACAAGTACAACTTCTTTTCCAAGACGTTCGAAAGCTTCAGCAAGTTCAACACCAATGTAACCACCACCTACAACAGCGATACGCTCAAGGTGTTTGCTCTTGTCAGCAAGTTTTTCGATAACTTCTTCTGCGTTTTGGTACAACTTAACAAATTGAACATTTTCAAGTGTTGCTTTGAATTCGCGGTTGCCCTTAACGATTTCAACACCTTCGATTGGAGGCAAGATTGGAGTTGAACCAGTCGCAAAGATCAATTTGTCATAAGACTCTTTGTGTTCTTGACCTTCAACCTCTGCAGTTACAACTTTATTGTCATAGTCGATTGAAAGAACTGGTGAGTTCATGTAAATTTTCGCACCTTTAGCTTCAAGCGTTTCTTTATCAGAGTAGAACAAGCCTTCAGGACTGTCGATTTGCTCACCGATCCAAAGAGCCATTCCACATCCAAGGAATGAAATATTTGAGTTTTGGTCAAATACAACGATTTCGTTTTCGTTTCCAAAGTTATCCAACATTGTGTTGATACATGCAGTTCCAGCGTGGTTAGCACCCACAACTACGATTTTACTCATAAGATAAATCCTACCTTTATTTTTTTATTTACCTTTCAAGTATACCATTATCTGTGAACGTTTTCAAGACTTTTAACCCGTTTGATGTTATTTAAGAAAGTTTTTGAAAGATATATCAATTTGTTTTCAAAGAGTCCTCATTGATTTGGAGCTGTTTTTATTTTTTTAAGCATATTTCTTGACTTTTTGTAAAAAATGATTTGTGAAAACGCTGACTTTATGATATTCTATTTATATGGAAATAAATTATAAATTCTTAATTTCTTTTTAATTTAAGATTTGTAGCTATTTCCGAGTGATTTGAAGGGAGTTGATTCTTTGCCTCTTAGTACATCATCTGAGCGATTAATGGGAACTACGATTACTATTTCCTTAGTACATGAACAAGCCGATAATCTTCTCCGTCAAGCTTTTGATTTGCTAAAGGAACTTGAATTCCGCTTCAATGCTAACAGTACTGAATCTGAATTAATGGAAATTAACTATCAGGCAGGTATTGCCCCAGTTAAAGTCCACCCTGATTTGTTTGAGCTGATTTCATTAGGTCTAGAACACAGTCTAGCACCTAAAAGTCATCTCAATATTGGTATAGGGCCTTTGGTTCAAACCTGGCGTATCGGTTTTTCCGATGCAAAGGTTGCAAGCCCTGAAGAAATTGCTTCAGCCTTAGCACTAATAGACCCTCATTTTATTAAACTCGATTCAGTCAATTCTACAGTTTTCCTAGAAAAAAAGGGAATGAAAATTGACTTAGGGTGTTTAGCAAAGGGGTACAGTGCAGATAAGGTTGCAGCTTTCTTAAAAGAAAACGGCGTCACTTCTGCTCTTATCAATCTTGGAGGAAACATCCTCACAATTGGAAACAACCAATCAAAAGATGGACGTCCGTGGCAAATCGGCATTCAAGATCCAAGTAATCCACGTGGTAATCACCTGATGACCTTATCCATTACTGGAAAATCAGTGGTTACATCTGGGATTTATGAACGGCATCTTGAAATCAATGGCAAGGATTATCACCACATTTTCGATAGTGAAACAGGCTATCCTATTGAAACGGATTTAGCTAGTTTAACCATTATATCTGACCGCTCTGTTGACGGTGAGATATGGACCACACGATTATTTGGCGAACGTAGCGCGTCTATTATGTGGCAAGTCGAAAATATTGATGGTATCGAAGCCATCCTCATTGACAAAGATGGACGCTTAGCTTGTTCATCTGGTATCCAAGATAAATAATTAATAATGCAAAAAGAGAAAGGAAAGCCCATGCTTAAACTTATTGCTATTGTAGGAACTAACTCAAAACGTTCCACAAACCGCCAACTGCTTCAATATATGCAGAAACACTTTGCTGATAAAGCAGAAATCGAATTGGTAGAAATTAAAGATCTACCTGTATTTAACAAACCAGCTGACAAACAAATCCCAGCTGAAGCTACGGAAATCGCTGCTAAAATCGAAGCCGCTGATGGAGTTATTATCGGTACGCCCGAATACGACCACTCAATCCCAGCTGTTCTTATGAGCGCTCTTGCTTGGATTTCATATGGTGTATTCCCGCTTTTGAACAAACCTGTCATGATTACAGGTGCTTCATATGGTACACTCGGTTCATCACGTGCTCAATTGCAACTTCGTCAAATTTTGAATGCTCCTGAGATTAAAGCAACAGTTCTTCCTGATGAATTCTTACTTTCTCACTCTCTTCAAGCATTTGATAAGAATGGTGACTTGGTAGATCTTGACGTCATCAAGAAATTGGATGCCATTTTTGATGATTTCCGTATCTTTGTCAAGATTACTGAAAAATTGCGTAACGCACAAGAGCTTCTTCGCAAAGATGCTGAAGAATTTGATTGGGAAAACTTGTAAGATAGGAGATCGAAAGAATGAAATTTGTTGGACTTGTAGGATCAAACTACGATCAATCATATAACCGCAAACTCTTGGAGTTCATCCGCCGTCAGTTTAAATTTAAATTTGAACTAGAAGTTTTGGAAATCGATGAAGTTCCAATGTTTAACCAAGACGAAAAATGGGACGAGAGCTTCCAGTTGCGCCTTCTTTACAACAAAATTACTCGAGCTGATGGTGTGATTATTGCTACTCCAGAGCACAACCACACTATTTCTGCTTCACTTAAGTCAGTCCTTGAATGGCTTTCATACGAAGTTCATCCATTTGAAAACAAACCAGTTATGATTGTGGGTGCTTCATACTACGATCAAGGAACTTCACGTGCTCAAGTTCACCTTCGTAAAATTCTTGATGCGCCAGGAGTAAATGCCTACACATTACCAGGTAATGAGTTCCTTCTTGGAAAAGCCAAAGAAGCTTTTGATGCAAAAGGAAATATTATTAACGAAGGAACTGTTAAATTCCTTGAAACTTGCTTAGATAACTTTGTCAAATACGTAGGAGTCGTTTCTAATTTGAAAAAACCAAAACCAATTGAACCAGAAGACTTGGATTGTGGAAAACCAATTGCCACAACTATTACAGAAGTTGACCCTGATGATCCAGAATGGGTAGAAAAAGTTGCAGAAATTACAGGTGCTGTTTCAGGTGATACATACGTTAAACTTGACCATGGTATCCTTACAGTTAACCAAATTGATATGTTCTTGAAAGCTATGCCTTTTGAATTGACATATGCTGACGATAACAACCAATTCCTATACTACAACAACGCTCATCAAGATCCAGAAACAATGTTTGCGAAACGTGTACCACCTCAATCTGGTAGCCGTATGTCAACAGTTCACGGATCACTTCCACCTGCACGTATGAAAAACGTTGAGTGGGTTATTGGTACGCTTCGCAATGGCAACCAAGAATACGTACGTACAATTGTTCCTGGTTCACCTGCAGGTGTTATCAATACTCACAACTACCAAGCTATGTACTATCCTGATGGATCATATGCAGGTATCAATGAAATCGTCTTTAACTTCCAACCATGGCTTGACTGGTACTTAAAAGAAACTGGTCAACGTTTGGTAGGCGGTAGCGGACCTTTTGCTCCAGCTGCTGGTGGTCATGGCGACGCTGATGCTACTTCAGGCGCTTCTGACTCAGCTAATGGCGGCCATGGAGATGCAGACGCTACTTCAGGCGCAAGTAACTAATAACTAACAAAAAGGAACCCAAAATGGTTCCTTTTTTATAATAGAAATCTCGGTTCGTACACACAAACCGAGAATTTTTTATTTATGAATTCGGATCATCAAGACTACGGCCGTGTAAACCTTTTTCGCGTTGTACTTGACGAAGTTTTTCAGGAGTCACATCATTACCATCTTCATCGACGATTTTGATTCCTTCAACGTGATGACGAACTGAACGACGATAGCCTTCGATGTATTCTTCACGAAGTTTGGCTTGTTCTACTTTTTCTTCCGCAGTCAAACCTTCTGTTTTTTTCTTTTTAGCAAGTTCATTAATACGAGCGATTTTTTCTGGTGTCATATTTGGACCTCCGATCTATTTTTCAATTACTATTTTGTATTAAGAAGGTTAAAAGCAGCCACTGTTTTTGCTTTATTGACAAGTTCAGCTAGAATAGCCAAACGATTATTCTTAACATCAATATCCTCTGCCATAACCATGGTATTGTCAAAGAATGCATCAATAACTGGACTAAGAGCAAATAGTTGTGTTAATTTATCGCTTGCTGAACCTTTCAATTCTAGGTTTTCTACCGCTTGAGCTAGTTCTTTTTCCTGTTCATTTTCAAAGAGACTTACATCAACTTTGACTGAACCTTCTGCCTTTTCTGCTAGGTTAAAGGCACGAGATAATGACTCAACTGATGATTTGTAATCTTCAGTTTTCGCAGCTTCTGAAAGAGCTTCTGCTGCTTCAATCATATCAGAGACAACAAAGTTTGAACTTGCGAGAACTGCTTCTTTAATATCTTTTGCAGTAGAACCCATCATCTTATCAACACGAGCTTTGATAAAGTTAAGCACTTCTTCTTGGTTATCGTAAGTTAAACTATCAAACGATAAAGCATAAAGACTGGCAATCAACTCGTCCATTGGAATATTCCATCCAAAGTCTTCTAAGATTCGAACAATCCCTTGTGTTGCACGACGAAGGGCATAAGGGTCGTTAGAACCAGATGGAATCAAACCAACAGAGAAGAAAGATAAGAGAGTATCTAATTTATCGGCTAGTGCAAGTATTGCTCCAACTTTAGATTCAGGAAGAGCTCCGTCTGCTGAGTCTGGAAGGTAGTGTTCACGGATTGCTTGTGCCACTGCAGCATTTTCACCTGCAAGAATCGCATACTTCTCACCCATGATCCCTTGAAGCTCATCAAATTCACCAACCATACCGGTTAAGAGGTCAAATTTATAAATGGCTGCAGCACGAGCAAGATCAATAGATTCATCAACTGATAGACCAGCTTTTTCTGCTAGCAGGATAGCAATTTGCCCTGTACGAATCATGTGTTCACGAAGTGATCCAATCTTTTCATGGAAGGTAACGTGTGAAAGTTTAGCAACTAAATCTTCAATCTTGAGTTTTTGGTCTTCACGCCAGAAGAATTCTCCATCTTCCAAACGAGCAACCAAAACTTTCTCATTTCCTCGAATGACATTTCCCAAGTGTTCAGCATTTCCGTTACGAACTGAAATGAAGTTTGGTTTTAGATTTCCTTCAAGATCACGGACAACAAAATAACGTTGATGAGTTTCCATTGAAGTAACCAAAACTTCTTCTGGAACTTCTAGGTATTTAGGATCAAAATTCCCCATAAAAGCAGTTGGATATTCAACCAAGTTTAAGACTTCGTTTAAAAGTCCTTCATCAATCTGTACTTGAACGCCATGTTCTGCTTCAATTTCCTTAATCTGTTCACGAATCATATTTTCACGTTCAATGCTATCAGCAATGACATAGACTTTACGTAAGTCTTCTTCGTAACTATCAGCATGACGGATTTCAACTTCATGACCAAGGAAGCGATGTCCTCGACTCACTCTACCTGAATGAATATCTAAGAAGTCCATATCAAGCTCTTCATCATCCAAAAGCACTGTCAAAGTGTGGACTGGACGGATATATTCAAAAGTATTGTTTGCCCAGCGCATGCTAACAGGGAAACTTAAGCTAGCCAAGACTTCTGGAATTCCAGTCAGAACTTCTTCCGCTGGTTTTCCAGCTTCATGCTTAGTTACATAGACGTATTCTTCACCTTTGATTTCACGGAATTCAATGTCATCTACAGTCAAGCCTTTTCCACGGACAAAACCTTGTGCTGCTTTAGAGAAATTTTCTTCTGCATCCAAAGCAATTTTCTTAGAGGGTCCTTTAAAATCTTCAGTCAAATCTGTTTGTTGGTCTGCTAAACCAAGTACACGAACAGCTAAACGACGTGGAGTTGAGAAGGTTTGAATTCCTTCGTATGAAAGGCGGTTGTCGTCCAAGAAGACTGCCATTTTTTCACCCAGTTGTTTTTCACTTGGTGTGACAACGTAGGCTGGCAACTCTTCAAGTCCTAGTTCTACTAATAAGTTTTTTGTCA
>CAKPXD010000033.1 GCA_934201655.1 uncultured Streptococcus sp.
GCATCCAGGAGTATTAGCTGAAAAGTATAATCGCTCCTATCGTCCTTATTTTATGGGGCAGGCAGGAGCAGCTTCTCTTAGTCAGTATTTTGGGATGCAACAAATCACATCTGAGCTTGAAAACAAACAAGCGGTGTTTGTGATCTCTCCACAGTGGTTTACAAAGGAAGATCAAGATCCAGTTACTTTTCAAACCTATTTTAACAACGACCAGTTGACTGCCTTTTTAGAGAATCAATCTGGAGACGTAGCTTCTCAATATGCGGCTAATAGACTCTTGAAGCAGAATCCAAGCGTACCGATGAAGGGGATTGTTGAGAAACTGGCTAAGAATGAACAGTTGTCAGACTTTGATCATTCAATAATTACAGCTTCTGCAGAATTCAATGAAAGACAAGCAGCCCTTTTTGGTCAATTCTCCATCCGAGGCCGATTAAAGTATAAAGATCATATTGAAAAATATTTGAGCAGTCTCCCAGATCAATTTTCGTATGAAGAATTGGAAAATATTGCACGTAAGGATGCAGAGGAAAATACGACCAATAATGATTTGGGGATGGATAACCACTTTTACAATACTCAACTAAAGAAAGATTTAAAAAAGTGGGAAGGGTATCAAAAAAATTACAACTTCCTCCAGTCAAGGGAATACAATGATTTACAGCTGGTGCTCGATCAATTTGCCAAATCTAAGGTCAATGTGATCTTTGTCTTTCAACCTGTCAATAAAAAATGGATGAATTATACCGGATTAAGTGAGGAAATGTATCAACACTCTGTCGAAAAAATTCGTTATCAGTTGGAGAGTCAAGGTTTCACCAATATTGCTGATTTTTCAAAAAACGGTGATGAACCTTATTTTGTCAAGGATACGATTCATATCGGTTGGTTAGGCTGGCTGGCGTTTGATAAGGTTGTAAATCCTTTTTTGAGCAATCCAACAACAGCACCTAGTTACCAAATGAATGACCGCTTCTTTAGCCGAGATTGGGCGGATTACGATGGTAACATCAAAGATTTTCAATAAAATGAGCTAAAAGTTTGGGATTTTAATCCAAGCTTTTTTGTTTAAATGGCGAATATTTAAGATGCAAATAGGTCAAAAGTTTCAAAATTTTTAGAAATAACGTATAATAGTTAAAGAACTATGAATAGAAAGGGATTTCAAAATGAAGAAACAGTTCTTATTACCCATCCTATCTACAGCTTTATTAGCTCCAGCCTTCTTAGCTGGACAAGTATACGCTGAAGAAGCAACAACTCCTGCAGAAAGTTCAGCTGTCGCAGCAACTCCAGCTCCGTCGGCGACTCCAGCTCCTGTTGAGAGCTCTGCGGTACCGGAAACTTCGGCAACTTCAGAAGCGATTGCACCTGCAGAAGCTCCGTCAGCTCCTGCTGAATCTCCTAAAAGCGACGAAAAGGACACTGTTATCTTACACACCAATGATGTCCATGGTCGTATTGTAGAGGAAAAGGGAGTCATTGGAGACGCTAAGTTAGCGACTGTCATTGAACAAGAGCGTGCAAAAACCAATCAGACCACCTTGGTAGTGGATGCTGGTGATGCTTTCCAGGGTCTTCCTATCTCAAACTCATCAAAAGGTGAGGCGCGTGCTAAGATTCTTAACGAGATGGATTATGATGCCATGGCTGTAGGAAATCACGAGTTTGATTTCGGACTTGATGAAGCTAAAAAATACAAAGAAATTTTGAAATTCCCTTTGTTAAGCTCAAATACTTATGTAGATGGAGCTCGTCTCTTCCAAGCTTCTACTATTGTTGACAAGAATAAGGATGTTGAAGGCGATGAGTTTGTAGTGATAGGTGTGACAACGCCGGAAACAGCAACGAAAACTCACCCTAAAAATGTTAAAGGAGTAACCTTTACTGAGCCAATCGAAGAGGTTAATAAGGTCGTTGAAGAAGTTCAAGCCAAGGCTAAGGCGGAAGGTAAGGATTATAAGCATTATGTAGTCTTAGCCCACTTGGGTGTTGATACAACAACGCCAGTAGCTTGGCGTGGCTCAACACTAGCAGAAGCCCTGTCTAAGAACCCTCTTTTGAAGGGGAAACGTGTAACAGTCATTGATGGGCACTCTCATACAGTAGAATCAACTACTTACGGAGATAATGTGACTTACAACCAAACTGGAAGTTATCTCCATAACGTTGGTAAAATTACTTATAAATCTCGTCAGCTTTTGGGCAATCCAACTCAGATTACTGCTGCTGAAGCCAAAAAATTAGAAGCAAATCCAAAAGTTGCTAGTTTAGTTAAAGATATTAAGGCAAAGTATGATGCTGAAAATGCGGTTGAGGTTGTGTCTAACAGTCCTGTTGAACTAAACGGTGACCGTGAAAATGTCCGTGTCCGTGAGACAAACCTTGGAAATGTCGTCGCAGATTCTCTCTACCAGTATGGTCAAACAGGATTTAGTCATCCAACAGATATCGCTGTGACAAATGGTGGTGGCTTGCGTGAGACAATTGCTAAAGACAAACCAATTACAAAAGGAAATGTCATTGCAGTCTTGCCATTTGGAAACACAATCTCACAAATCCAAGTAACTGGTCAGCAAGTTCTGGATATGTTTGAAAAATCACTCGGATCTATTTTGCAGGTGGATAAAGCAGGAAAAACTGTCTTAGACGAAAATGGTCAACCATTGCTCGAACCAAGCGGTGGATTCTTACAGATTTCAGGAGCCAAGGTCTACTATGATACAAACCTAGTCGCAGGTAAACGTGTCTTGGCTATTCAAGTGAAGAATCGTGCAACTGGTCTTTATGAAAAACTAGATTTGGCGAAAATCTACTACCTAGCAACCAATGACTTCCTTGCAGCAGGTGGTGACGGTTATACCATGCTTGGTGGTGCTAGAGAAGAAGGTCCTTCAATGGATGCTGCCTTTGAAGACTATCTTAAAACAGCTGATTTGACTCAGTATGAAAAAGTAAATCCAAATTCACGCACGATTTCTGTGGACTCAAAAACATTTAAACTTCCTGAAGAAGGTAAAGAGCAAGATCCAGCTAAACCAGTAGAAGACCAAGCAACAAAATCGACTCAACCTTCTACTGTAAAAGTTGATTATAAGGTTGCAGATGAGTTTGCTAAGAAACCAGTAGTCTCAGAGAAAGTACTTCCAAATACAGGTAGTGAGCAATCTATTTTCATGATGCTACTTGGTGTGATTCTTGGAACGACAGCCCTCTGGACTAGCCGTAAACAAGAAAAATAATTCTAAAGGATGAAAACATCTCAGGTGTTTTCATCTTTTTTCTTGATTCTTTTTTGGTTTATGATATAATTAACCAGTAAACAATCTGTGATAATCTATATTGTTTTAGGAAAAAGATAACTAAGAAAGGGGAAGTTCATGAGACAATTAGCAACAGAAATTGATCATTTTTTAAATGAAGTGATCCTGAAAGCTGAAAATCAGCATGAAATTTTGATTGGTCATTGCACCAGTAATGTAGCTTTGACTAATACCCAGGAGCATATTCTTATGCTCTTATCAGAGGAGTCCTTAACGAATTCTGAGTTGGCTCGCCGTCTCAATGTCAGTCAAGCAGCTGTCACCAAGGCTATAAAATCTTTGATTAAAGAGGGGATGCTGGAAACTTCTAAGGATCCAAAGGATGCTCGAGTGATTTTCTATCAATTGACAGATCTAGCTCGACCGATTGCTGAGGAGCATCACCATCATCATGAGCACACCCTCTCGACTTATGAACAAGTTGCCAGTCAATTCTCAGATGAAGAGCAAAAAATTATCCAGCGGTTTTTAACTGCTTTAGTAGGAGAAATCAAGTAATGAGATACATCACAGTAGAGGATTTGTCCTTCTATTATGACAAGGAACCTGTGCTTGAGCATATCAATTACAGTGTTGATAGTGGGGAATTTGTCACCCTTACTGGAGAAAATGGAGCAGCCAAGACAACGCTAATTAAGGCTAGTCTGGGAATTTTGCAACCAAGATTTGGCAAAGTTACCATTTCAAAGACCAACACTCGTGGGACAAAATTAAGAATTGCCTACCTTCCTCAACAGATTGCAAGCTTTAATGCAGGCTTTCCGAGCACTGTTTATGAATTTGTCAAATCAGGTCGTTATCCAAGAAAAGGTTGGTTCCGTCGTTTGAATGCCCATGATGAGGAACATATCAAGGCTAGTTTAAACTCTGTTGGTATGTGGGAACATCGGGATAAACGCATTGGCTCCCTTTCTGGCGGGCAAAAGCAAAGGGCTGTTATCGCACGTATGTTTGCTTCAGATCCTGATATCTTTATCTTGGATGAGCCGACGACAGGGATGGATGCGGGAACCAAGGATGAGTTTTATGAACTCATGCACCACAGTGCCCACCATCATGGCAAGGCTGTTTTGATGATTACTCACGATCCTGAAGAAGTTAAGGACTACGCAGATCGTAATATTCACCTGGTCCGAGACCAAGATTCCCCATGGCGTTGCTTCAATGTCCATGAAAGTGACCAGGAGGTGGAGCATGCTTAATCTATTGTCTTATGATTTTATGCAGCGAGCCTTTTTGGCAGTTATTGCCATGAGTCTCTTTTCACCAGTTCTGGGGACCTTCCTTATCTTGCGTCGTCAGAGTCTTATGAGTGATACTCTGAGTCACGTCTCGCTTTCGGGGGTTGCCTTTGGCTTGGTTTTAGGAATTTCTCCGACCATTTCAACAATTGTAATTGTCTTGATTGCGGCGGTCTTCCTTGAATACCTACGTACGGTTTATAAAAGCTTTATGGAGATTGGGACAGCCATTCTCATGTCTACAGGACTTGCAGTTTCACTTATTGTCATGAGTAAGGGTAAGAGCTCTAGCTCTATGAGTCTGGACCAATACCTTTTTGGTTCTATTGTGACTATTAGTCAAGAGCAGGTCATTGGGCTCTTTGTTATTGCAGCGGTTGTTTTAATCCTGACCTTCCTCTTTTTAAGACCTATGTATATTCTAACTTTTGACGAGGATACAGCTTTTGTAGATGGATTGCCTGTACGCACCATGTCTATTCTCTTTAACATGGTAACTGGTGTGGCTATTGCCCTCATGATCCCAGCAGCGGGAGCACTTTTGGTATCGACTATCATGGTCTTACCAGCAAGTATTGCTTTGCGTCTAGGTAAAAACTTTAGTTCTGTGATGATACTTGCTAGCGCCATTGGTTTTCTAGGCATGGTGGCAGGACTTTATATTTCCTACTATGCAGAAACACCTCCTAGTGCAAGTATCACTCTTATCTTTGTAGTTGTCTTCTTGTTAGTCAGCTTATTCAAACGTTTTATCAAATAGGAGAAGTAAATGAAAAAACTATGCCTACTTTTTGCAAGTCTTGTGACCTTATTCTTAGTCGCTTGCTCTAATCAAAAACAAGCAGACGGGAAATTAAATATCGTTACAACTTTCTATCCTGTCTACGAATTTACCAAGCAAGTAGCAGGGGACACAGCCAATGTCGAACTCTTAATCGGGGCTGGAACAGAGCCACATGAATATGAACCATCACCTAAGGCAGTTGCTAAAATCCAAGATGCTGATGCCTTTGTTTATGAGAATGAAAATATGGAAACTTGGGTTCCTAAGCTTTTAGAATCTCTAGATGCGAAAAAAGTAAAAACAATCAAGGCGACTGGAGATATGCTACTCCTTCCAGGAAGTGAAGAAGAGGAAGACCATGACCATGGTGAAGAAGATCATCATCACGAGTATGACCCTCATGTATGGTTGTCTCCTGCGCGTGCAATCAAACTTGTAGAACATATCCGTGATAGTCTTTCAGCTGACTATCCAGATAAGAAGGCGACTTTTGAGCAAAATGCAGCAGCCTATATCGAAAAACTGCAAGCTTTGGACAAGGCCTATACTGAAGGACTTTCTAGTGCAAAACAAAAGAGTTTTGTGACTCAACACGCAGCCTTCCGTTATCTAGCCTTGGACTACGGACTCAATCAAGTCTCTATCTCAGGTCTTTCACCAGATGCGGAGCCTTCAGCAAGCCGTTTGGCAGAATTGACCGAGTACATCAAGAAAAATAAAATCTCTTATATCTACTTTGAAGAAAATGCTTCTCAAGCCCTAGCCAATACCCTCTCAAAAGAAACAGGAGTGAAGTTAGATGTTCTGAATCCTCTTGAAAGCTTGACCGAAGAGGACATGAAGGCTGGAGAAAACTATGTCTCTGTCATGGAGAAAAACCTCAAGGCACTCAAGCAGACAACTGATCAGGCAGGAGCAGAGATTGAACCAGAAAAGGCAGAGGAAACTAAAACCGTTCAAAATGGCTACTTTGAGGATGCAGATGTTAAGGACCGTACCCTAAGTGATTATGCTGGCAACTGGCAGTCTGTCTATCCTTTCCTTGAGGATGGGACTCTTGACCAAGTATTTGACTACAAGGCTAAATTGACTGGTAAGATGGCCAAGGATGAGTATAAGGCTTACTATCAAAAGGGCTACCAAACAGATGTGACCAAGATTAACATCACGGATAATACTATGGAATTCATCCAAGGTGGTCAAAGTAAGAAATATACTTATAAGTATGTCGGCAAGAAAATCTTGACTTATAAGAAAGGGAATCGTGGAGTACGCTTCCTCTTTGAAGCGACTGATGCAGACGCTGGACAGTTCAAGTATGTTCAGTTTAGCGACCACAATATCGCTCCGGTCAAGGCAGAGCATTTCCATATCTTCTTTGGAGGCACTAGCCAAGAAGCCCTCTTTGAAGAGATGGACAACTGGCCAACCTACTATCCAGATGGCTTATCAGGTCAAGAGATTGCTCAAGAAATGTTGGCTCATTAAAGCGAAACAATCCTTCCTACATGGGGAGGATTTTTCTTATTTTTTCATCCCTAAGCATCTGGATTGACATTGGCTGATAAGCGAGTGCATTCTATCAAGAGTCTCTAAGTCTGGAGGATAAATTCACGATTCCACATGCCAGTTGGATTGCATCGGGAGATTACCATCATCATCTAGCAGTTAATGAATGGGGAGGTAAAAACTTAGCTTTACGTGAAAATGGGATGGCAGGTCTAGCCTACTATGTCGTTGAAGTTGAGAACAAAGAGGAATTATTAAAAGTATTTGCACGATCTCAAAGTGACATGGCGAGAACACAGTGGCTTTCCTCTTCAGAGTTCTCCATGACTGACGATGATGGCATTGTTACGCGAGTTAGAGTAGGAAATTAAACAAGAGTGGTTCGGTCTAGATTATTACTAGTTTGAACCGCTCTTTTTTCTATTCAGTTTTTTCAAGAATGAAAAATTGAAGTTATTACATTGATAGTGTTGCAAAAGATTCAAAAAAGGATAGAAGGAATGGAAGGATTATGATACAATTATCTTATTTAGGAGGATTATAACTGTGGAAAAAGTATTAGGAAATATTTTTGAAAAACGAAAGCAATTTTTATCGTATGGTCTCGGTGCATATTTAATAGTTATTTTATTGAATTTATTGCACTATGCTCCGCAAGATCTTTTTCTAAGTCTAAATTCGGGACCTGTTTTTGACAAAATCTTGGTCTTTCTTATAGCAGCAGTATCCATTGGGGTAGTGGAAACAAAGTCCTCCCTCAATATTCGTAGGATTAATATTCTTATTTCATGCCTAGCCTTATTTTTTGCTGTCTATAAAAGTATTTCATTTTTCCTGGCGATAGGTTTACTACTTTTGGCTGTGGTTCTCTTTGTGTTTTTTAAGTTCAAAGGTGAAACCTTATCTTTTTTATATTTGTTTACGGTAGTAGGGACACTCCCCCGGTTGTTAACCCTAGTTGATTCTAATTTTAATGATACGGCGCTTGGTTTTCATGCAGTTGATTTAACGACTACAAGATTTTATATATTAATTTGGCCAGTCGTTTTAGCAGTGATTTTTTCTGCTGCACTGATTTTGCTTTTTGTACAGTTACCAGTAAAGGAGTTTTTAGAAAAGCATATAAAAATAGTATGGTGGGCAGTCTTGTCTCTTAGCATTATTTATGTTTTCTATCTCTGTGTCGTTGTCTACTATAAAGTCAAGACAATTGAAGTAACTACCTTTGACATTGGTATTTTTTCTCAAATGTTTGAGCGTATGAATACAGATTGGACTCCGATTACAACATTGGAGAGAGACAGAGTGCTTTCCCATTTTGCGGTACACGTGTCACCAATCTTTTATCTAATGCTTCCCTTTTATAAATTATTTCCATATATTGAGACACTAGACATTTTACAAGTATTAGTTGCTTTTTCTGCAGTTATTCCTCTAAGGTTATTGCTTACCAAATTCAACCTATCTAAACTAACAAATATCTTGACGGTAGCATGGTTCGTTTTATTTCCTGTTATCACGACTGCAGGCGGGACTCATCTCCACGAGAATTGTTTCCTGACGGCCTTAATATTCTGGTTATTCTATTTCATTGTTTCTGAACAAAAATTGGGAATATTATGTTCGACTGTGCTACTCTTGCTGGTAAAAGAAGATGCTTTTATCTATGTAATTAGCATTGGCGCCTACTTTCTTTTACAAAAACGTTTCACCTTATCGAAAACAACAAAAGTACGGATACTGTTAGCAGACATCGTTTTACCAATTGTTTATTTCGTGTTTGCGATGTATCTCTTGAGTGTTTATGGCGAAGGAGGTATGGTCTCTCGTTTCGATGCCTACCTACAGAATGGTGAGAGTGGCTTATTCATGGTCTTGAAAAATCTCTTGACCCATCCAGAATATGTGTTAAGTACAATTTTTACAGCTAAAAGATTGGGCTATTTGTTCTTAATGCTTGCTCCGCTTTGCTTCTTACCTCTTGTTCAACGTAGCTGGGAAAATTATGTATTAGCTCTACCACTTGTTGTCATTAATTTGTTGCCTAACTGGCCTTATCAATATGATATTGGTTTTCAATATAGTTACGGAAGTGCAGCTTTACTTTTTCTAATGGCTCTACTTGCTTTAGAAGATCTTCAAACTCACAAGATTCTGCAAGAAAAAATGGTTGTTCTTACCGTTACAATAGGTATTGTTGTATCTGGTATACTTTTACACCAGTTGACGCATAAATGGAACTTTAATATTGGCTATTATCACCAAAACAAACAAAATTTTGATAATATCCGATACACTTTGGAAAGTCTACCAGCGGAGTCTTCGGTAGTGGCTGAACATCCATACACATCAGGTCTTAGAAAACACCAAAAATTATATGACATTTTCTATCACAACGGTCAGAAAGTGGACTCATCTATTGATTTTGTAGTGATTCCAAGAAAGAGTAAGGATACGAGTGAACTCTATGTCGAACTGATCAAACAATATGAACAGCTAGGCTACAAGGAAAGCAGTTATTCTTCGGATGAAATTTTTATCCTAGAAAAACCACAGTAAGGTTGATGCATGAAAATCACCTTTTCTGAAAACAAGCCACAACTATACTAAAGCAAGAAAAATCCTTCAAAGGACTTGAAAAATTAGAGAAAATCGGGTATAATATGAGTAATCATTTGTCGTAGGTTTTGTCTGAAATATTGTCCGGACAAGGCTCACAGCAGTTAAATCTCCTCAAAAAAGTCGGATTTAACTGCTCTTTTTGTGCTTTTTTTCGGTATTTTTTGCATCTGTAACAGAGATTTAAAGATTCTGAAAAATTAGTCAAGGGGGATAAGTTGATAGGGGTTTTAGAACCATTAAACGATAATTATTAGCTTAGGCGACTAAGCTTGGAATTTTATTTACAAAGGAGAATCATCTTGGCAGGACATGACGTTCAATACGGGAAACATCGTACCCGTCGTAGTTTTTCAAGAATCAAAGAAGTTCTTGACTTACCAAATTTGATTGAAATTCAAACTGATTCATTTAAAGATTTCCTAGACCATGGTCTGAAGGAAGTGTTTGAAGATGTATTGCCAATTTCAAACTTCACAGAAACAATGGAGTTGGAATTTGTTGGCTACGAAATCAAAGAACCTAAATATACGCTTGAAGAAGCTCGCATCCATGATGCTAGTTATTCAGCACCAATCTTTGTAACTTTCCGCTTGATTAACAAAGAAACTGGCGAAATCAAAACTCAAGAAGTCTTCTTTGGAGATTTCCCAATCATGACTGAGATGGGTACTTTCATCATCAACGGTGGTGAACGTATTATCGTATCACAGTTGGTGCGTTCTCCAGGTGTTTACTTTAATGATAAAGTGGACAAAAACGGTAAAGTGGGCTACGGTTCAACTGTAATCCCTAACCGTGGAGCTTGGTTGGAACTTGAAAGTGACTCAAAAGACATCGCCTACACTCGTATCGACCGTACACGTAAAATTCCATTTACGACTTTGGTTCGTGCACTTGGTTTCTCAGGCGATGACGAAATCTTTGATATCTTTGGGGACAGCGAGTTGGTTCGCAACACTGTTGAAAAAGATATCCATAAAAACCCAATGGACTCTCGTACAGACGAAGCTTTGAAAGAAATTTATGAGCGTCTTCGTCCAGGTGAACCAAAAACTGCTGAGAGTTCACGTACCTTGCTTGTGGCTCGTTTCTTCGACCCACGTCGTTATGACTTGGCAGCTGTTGGACGCTACAAGATTAACAAGAAATTAAATATTAAAACTCGTTTGCTCAACCAAACAATCGCTGAACCATTGGTGGACCCTGAAACTGGTGAAATCTTGGTTGAAAAAGGTACTGTAATGACTCGCGATGTCATCGAAAGCATCGAAAGTCACTTGGATGGCGATTTGAACAAGATTGTCTACACTCCAAATGACTCAGCTGTTTTGACAGAACCAGTTGTTCTTCAAAAATTCAAGGTTGTGGCACCAACTGATCCAGACCGTGTTGTAACAATCATCGGAAATGCAAATCCAGATGATAAAGTTCGCACTATCACTCCGGCAGATATCCTTGCTGAAATGAGCTACTTCCTTAACTTGGCTGAAGGCATCGGTCGTATTGATGATATCGACCACCTCGGAAACCGTCGTATTCGTGCCGTTGGTGAATTGCTTGCCAACCAAGTACGTCTTGGACTTTCACGTATGGAACGTAATGTTCGTGAACGTATGTCTGTTCAAGATAACGAAGTATTAACACCTCAACAAATCATTAACATCCGTCCAGTGACTGCAGCGATCAAAGAATTCTTTGGTTCTTCACAATTGTCACAGTTCATGGACCAACACAACCCACTTTCTGAGTTGTCTCACAAACGTCGTTTGTCTGCCTTAGGGC
>CAKPXD010000034.1 GCA_934201655.1 uncultured Streptococcus sp.
TTGAAATACAGTGCAATATATTGCATTTTACAAAAAGAAAAAAGCCTTTGAAATCAACGTTTCAAAGGCTTTTTCCTACTTAATTATTTAACTTCTGTAAGGGTTGAATAAGCGACCTATAAACGTTGTTATATCAAGGTCTACAGACGTTTGAGGTAAAAAGGTAGTGATAAAGGTAGTGATAAAGGTAGTGATAAAATCACCCTGCTAGCTCTTCCATCTTACCTAGGAAAATATCCACTGCCTCAAATTTCTTTTTGGGAGCTAATTCAGCATAGGTATCCATAGTTGTTGTGATGGATTTATGCCCCATTCGATGTTGCAATTCCTTCCAGTTCATGCCAGCGTTTAGCATCATAGAGGCGTGTGTATGGCGGAAGAGATGGAAACCGTAATCTGGTAAGCCTAGTGAGGATAAACGTCTCTTTAGAGTTGCACGTTCGTTTCTGTCACACATGTAGTTGCCGTAGATGGTTGGAAAAATGAGTTTGGATTTTGGTAGACCATGTTTTTCAAAATACATGGTCATTTCTATGTGAAACTCTTTAAGGTTTTCCAATATTGATGGAGGTACAGCAACTTTACGATATCCAGAATCTGTTTTAGGGGCTCGCTTACAAATCACCTCGCCTTTAATACCTAACCTTTTGTTAGCACTTTTCCACATCAGAGTTTTGCTAACAAGGATTTCATTTGTTTCAAAATCTAGGTCAGACATTTCGAGTGCTAATAACTCGTTAATTCGTAGTGCAGATGCTAGCAAGGTATTACAAATGACTTTAAATCGTCTATTTGCTCGTGTATTTGGTAATGTTTCAAGATAGGACAACCAGTGCTTTAGGTCATCATCGTGCAGTACCATGACACGTTCTTTACTTGACTTAGGCTTTGGTGGAATTTTAATTGACTTGGCAGGATTGGTAGTCAAGCCGCAATTTGTAATTCCAAAGTCAAAAATATCACTGACTTTGTGGGCCATTGCTCCAAAATCCTTTGCACTCCCTTTGGGGGCTCGTGTTACACCAGAATCAACAGTTTTTTTTGCTTTTCTGGCGAGTTTGTTTATCCAAAGTTGCACATCAGAAGGCTCGATTTGGTCGGGCTTGTAGTCCCCGAAGTAGGGGATGATATAGGTATCCAGATAGCCACGTACTCGGTTTATCGTATTCTGTGAAGATACCCACGTTTTAAAATTGCTAAACCAAATCTCAGCTAGACTTTCAAAGTTATCAATTTGAATAGTCTCTTTTACAGTGGACCCAGACTTTTCAAACTCAATCTTCGCTTCAACAATCTTACGATCTAGAATCTTTAGAGTCGTAGCTGTAATTGTTTTAGTAATTCGTTTGTTAGTTTTTACGTCTGTTCCAATGTAGACACCTTTGATAGTGTAGCTGATATTGCCGTTTTTCTTTGTTGTCTTTACAATCTTCTTGTTGTTGTGTTCAATAATCTCTTTCATAACGCCTTTCGTATCCGGATAATCAAAAGGCTAGAACAGAACCCTCACATTCTTCATTTGATAGTTCTATTCTAGCACATTTTAGAGTTAAGAAGTTAAATAACCAATCACGTCATCCATCTTATAATAGACGGTACGTGTGTTTTCAATCGGAGGTTCTAACCTCTTAAGACCAGTTTTTTCCCAAGACTTGAGAGTATTAGGAGATATCTTAAGGATGGAGAGTAGCTCCTTTTGGGTCACGATTCCAGCCGTCCGTAGGTATTCTTGCTGGTGCTGAATGAGACTGAGCAGACAGTTTAATAACTGTTCAATCTGGTTTAATGTTTCTAGTGTGTTAGTCTTCATAGTCGTTTTCCTCGTTTCTAGGTCTAGAGTGTCTACGTGAATCAAGATACTTTGCGAAAAAGTAGGTCTTATCCATGATTAGCCCCAGTAGTTTAGGATTCTCAAGTCGTGCATATCTGACAAGGCTGTTAAACTCTAAGAAATTGTACTCTTCGATAACATCAATGACGGTAGATAGGAATTCGTCCTTATTGTTACTGATGAGAAATTTCTCAAGGTCAAATCCACAACCAGATTCGACATCCTCAATGTTGTAAAGGGCCTTGTCAGGATTCTCAGCATGAATGAAGTAGTCATACATTCCCTTGGGAGACATGACAACTTCCACGTGAGCAGGAGTGTTTAGACTTTCTGTCAGCATGTCTGAGACTTGAGAGTAGCTTTTGAGAGAATCGAAGAAGAGAGCACCGTGCTTGTGGGCTTTCTTAAATTCACCGGTCTCCTTGTTCACGTCCTTATCATGCCATGGACTGAGAACAAAGGGGATGTGTAATTCCTCAAGGACTTCGATATAGTTTTCAGGTGCACTTTCCCTATAGAGCAGGAAAGCCCATTTGCTAGAACGCTTTTCTTTTTTCAATCTGTTTTACCTCTTTTCGTGATTAATGATTATTGATTGTAATGGGGGTCGTAGTAACCCCATTACAATCAATCCGAGTTATGTAAGAAACGTCAGGGCATGTGGCCTTCACTTCGTGAGCCATGCCCTAACGTTTCCCTCTTTACTTACCGACGAGTGGCTTTGAACACGAGTACATTTCCTTCTCTGCTAGGAAATGAAAAGATATACTCGGGATTCATGGAAGCTAATTCTTCTTTGATGTCCTCGTTCATATCTTTCAGTATCTTTTGTGATTGTCGAGTCTTCGGATATTTTATGATGACCGTTACACTGTTCTTGCGTATGTCTACAACTGTTTTTGACATCGAACGATTGAAGGTTACCAGAACAGGGTTGTACCTTTTGCTTGATTGTCGGTTATCGCTCGTATCGATGTACTCAGAACTTTCATCTTGCCTAAGAAACCGCTTCATGTGAACTGTTTGACAGATGGAGTTTAGATAGTTCGGGACTGAGTCGTTTTTGTGTCGCTCGATGATATTCGTGCTGACAAGCGTTATAAATACAGTCATTGGAACGCAAGTTGCAAATGCTATACAGATAGCAAGCACCTGAAGAAGATTTTTCAACCATAGAGAAAGTTGTTCGAAAAATGATGCATAGGAGACAGTAATAGAATGGCTAGCAAATGCTAATAGGAGAGACAATACAATACCGGCTAAAGCGAGGATAGCAGAGTGGAGGGTTAAGCTCAGCGTTGTTTGATAGTAGTTTTTATTCATCATACAATTCCTTTCGTCGTGTAATAGGTTGGGCATAACAGTGGCAGTACCTGATAAGGGTGCTCATTGTCGATAATTTGAATAAGCCCCGTGCCTTTACCAATGGGGATAACAATTCCTTCTGGGTCCAAATCTGGAAATAGGAACTGAGTGGTCTTCTTATTGATATTCCCAATTTGTATGAGAACATTTAGTTGTTCTCGTACAGAGACGGGGATGGTTTGGTGGTCAAAACGTTGACTAACTAGTAAAAGGTGCACCCTTGTGGCCCGTCCAAGCAAAGCAATCTGTGATAGTAAGGAGAAAAAGGACTCTTTAATCGTCTTGTTGACTCCTTCAGAAAGAGCCAAAACTTCATCTATTACGATGGTCATATGGCTGAATTGATGGTCTGGATTCATATAGAGAATCTCTTGTCGTTGCTGAATCAACGTAAGGCAAGAACTAAGCTTCTCATTGATTTCAGATACAAAGTCTGACTTTGAACGATTCTTTTCAGGATGGATGACTGGAATCCTATTTTCTCTAGCCCACCGAGATGGGGTATCGAATTTAGGGTCCACAATAATCAGGTCTGAGAAGTTCTTCAAAAGACTAAGGAAGTAAGTCAGAGTAAAGGATTTACCAGAGCCACTATTCCCAGCAATGGCGAATGAAGTGACTTTGTTATAGTCAAGTGACAGATTCTTCATGATTGGAATGATGTGTTCCTTTTGGTTCTTTGAAAACCGTTCCAAGTCAGGAATAATGAGACGTTCTGATACCCCTTTCTTCCAAGGGAAGAAGAGTCCACGCTGAACATGGATATCATCTGTATCAAGTGCCATGAAGTAAGCAGAGTTTTGCTTTAGGAGTGTAAAGCGAGGGTACAGTGATGCGTTAGCAATCAAAAAGATTTTCTGGTATAGTTCATCATCGATGATGTAACCTGCTGGCAAACGGGGAACAAAGAGAAAGCCATCAGCTTCAATTTTTATATCAAAACTGTTTGTATAGCTGGTTTCTCCTTGCATGAGAGCTCCAAGCCCCATGTTGAGGCTTTGGAGCAGGAATTGAGAAAGTTCCTTTGTAGTCATCATTTGACCTCCTTGATGTCAGATGCTCGGAAATAGACGTTGTAGTTAACCTCGCAGGCTTCAAGTCCTTCAAGCTCAACCATTGTCATATAATTTGGAAGCTCAACCTCAGATGTAAACTTAACCTGAAATGGAGGAAGCCCCTCTTGAGAGAACCACGTCTTGTAGGCAATGATTTCACCAGTAGGTTTTCCATCCTCAAATTTAATTTGAGGTTCTAGTTCTGTGCTGAGGCTGTAAAGAGCCTTTTTGTTGTTGATGTACTGCTGTGCAGTGGTAGCTGAGTAACCGCCTTTTCTTTTGTTTGTCTTCATAAGTTGTTTTTCCTTTCTTCTTTAAAGATTGGTAAGTTAGGTATGCTCGATTTCTTCGCTCAGTTATAGTCTTGAGAAGACTTTTTAGTAGAGCATGTTAATCACCTCCTATCTATAAGGAGAAAAAAAGCAGGAAATTGGTAGTTCCTGCTAATTATTTTTTTCAAAGTAGTCTGCCAGTTCATCTTTTAAGAGTTGTAGGGCCCTTTGATAATGGGTTTGGACAGTCTTATGGCTTTTGAACCTGGTTTCTTTGGTGAGCTGTAGAGCAGATTTGCCTTCACAAACGATTCCTATAACAATGATGTAATCATCCTTCTCAAGTTTTTGAAGTGCTCTATCAATGACTTCTTTCTCTTCCTCTTTTAAGAGAGCTTCTATTGGATTGTCGCAGTTATCAGCGATAAGTTCGACGAGTTCGGTTTCACGCCCCTCAGTGGAAACGATGTGATTTAAACTTGACAGTTGAACCTCACGGTCTTTCCTATAGAGATTCTCCATAGACTGGTCAAGTAGGCGTAATACCTCATCCCAGTCTTCGTTCGAAGCAGCAATAGCGATTTTTTCATCGCGACGACGTTCAACCTTTGAAGGTTGTTTTTTTAGTGTAACCATATGATGGTCTCCTTTCAGTCCTTTTGTTGGACGGAAAGAAACTGTTATGAGCCACACTGAATACCGATGGGATACAAAAAGGCACACCAAATAAACGGATAAACAGATGCATGCAGAACTAGACTTTTTTTGTCTAAGTTTTCATACGTGTTTCAATCCGTCCGTTTGGTGGCCACCAATAGGACTATTAAATATTAATTATCAAGATGCTTTCTTGACAACTCTATTAAATCAAATTTAGTTATTGTTGTAGTTAGAAATAAATGGTAGAATATTGATGAAAAATCTACCAACATATAAAAAGAGGTAATTTATGGATTTCGAGAGAATGAATGACGCTATTATTGCAGAAAGAATATTAAATATCCGTAAGTCTTTAAATTTTACACAAGAAGAATTCTGTGAAAGATTTGAAGAGAAAGTAAGTATTGATAAATTTCGTTTATCAGCCCTTGAAAATGGAAAAAGAAGTAAAAAGAAAAACCCCCATTTTTTGACAGAGGCTTATATTGAATTTTTTGCTACATTATCCAAGGTGGCAGAAAATGATTTTGTTTTTGGTAATATAGATGAGAGAAAGAATTTAATCAAATTAATTATTTTGAATATTTTTATGAATGCAGATTCTCGTCCCTATAATAAAAGTCTCCCTCAGGAAGAGCAGACTCCGATAGTTGACCTCAATATGGATTCAAATGTAGAATTTTTTAGATTAGCAATGCTAAATTTAGAATACGGTAACAAGAATCAAAAATTAGCTAGTTATTATTATCTTTCTTTGGCAAAAGAAAATACTCTAGATAAAGATGATATAAAAAAAGTTCGGCATGCAATAGGAAATGATCTGAAAAATATAGACTCATTTTTCTTTAGTGATAAAATTGGGAATCTTTATAGACTATCTATGAATGGTATGAATGATTTTGATGAACCATCATCTATCTTATTAAAATGTTTATTTGGTAATTTTAAATTTGCGAATGATTTTTTAAATCGTAGGGATAATACAGAAAATATCTCAGTAGCTCAGGAGCTTAGTTTAAGATTCCCTCCAGAAGACATTTTTTATATTGATAATTATCTAGATAACAAAGGTAACTTCTCTACTTCTGCAATCCACTGGAAAGAAACAGGATTTAAGTATTTTATAACCGCTTTTAATGAATTTATAACTCTGCATATGGAAGATTTTTTAGACTTTTTTAATAAGAATATCTTTTGTAAAAGTTTAAAGCAGCTATCAAATTCTTATATAAATCAGGTTTTTTCAAGTGAAGAATTTATTAAATTCTTAAATAATATCTATTTAAAAGATCAATTTATCATAGAACGAATGGTGGGACATAATTTTGCAAGAGTAGTGATCCAGGAATTTTCCTTAATAAAGAATAATTCTCTTCGATTAAAAAGGCCAAGAAAAGGATATCCATCAAGTGACAGTATAGAAGATTTTTATAACCTGGAATATGTTACAAAAGAAGAGGGATATGGTTTGAATAAATATTTATATGATTTTAAAAATATGACTACTCTTTTTGGAAACGGAGAACAAATATACAAAGAAGCAGGTCTTTTCTTACCTTCCTATTTCCATATTGTCAATTTGAAATAATGGTATAATAGAGCTACTAACTTTTACTGCTTCTGGAGGATAGTATGGATATTAGAGAACAAAAGAAACAAGCCAAAGCCTTCATTAAACGCTGGGAGAATCGAGGAAATGAGCGTCAAGATAGTCAGCCCTTTTGGCTGGATTTGTTGCGCTCTGTCTACGGGATTGAAAATCCTGAAACCTATATCAGTTTTGAGGATAAAGTACAGCTAGACCACACTAGCTTTATCGATGGCTGGATTGAAAAGACTAAGGTTTTGATTGAACAAAAAGGGGCGCACAAGGATTTGAATAAAGGGATTCGCCAGTCAGATGGCTCTTTCTTGACACCTTTTCAGCAGGCTAAGCGCTATTCCGCTAATCTTCCTTACTCAAAGCGTCCACGTTGGATTGTCACTTCTAACTTCACACAGTTTTATGTCTACGACATGGAGCAACCCAACGCTGAGGCGACCATTATCAATCTAGCTGACCTAGGGACGGAGTTCTACCGTCTAGAGTTTCTTGTTGACAAGACCAACGAACATCTTGAACGTGAAATGCAGATTTCCATGCAGGCGGGGGAAATTGTCGGTGAGATTTATGAGGGGCTCCTTGCCCAATATATCAATCCAGAAAGTGAAGAAAGCCTGCACGCTATTAACCAACTTATTGTACGCTTGGTTTTCTGTCTTTATGCAGAGGATTCAGGCATCTTTGGTCATAAGTCTATGTTTCATGACTATCTAGCACAGTTTGATAGCCGTCAATTTCGTCGTGCTTTGTTAGACCTTTTTGAGGTTTTAGATACGCCTCTTGAGCAGCGAGACCCCTATCTAGAATACAGTCTATCCACCTTTCCTTACGTTAATGGTGGAATGTTTGCAGAGAGAAGGATTGAAATTCCAAACTTCACTGAGGACTTACGTAACTTGATTTTGGAGCATGCTTCTTCTAACTTTGATTGGTCAGATATAAGCCCAACTATCTTTGGTGCTGTTTTTGAATCTACTCTTAATCCTGAAACCCGACGTAGTGGAGGTATGCACTATACTTCTATTGAAAATATCCATAAGGTTATTGATCCGTTGTTCTTGGATGACTTAAAGGACGAACTGAACGAGATTCGTCAGTTTAAGCAAGTAAGTACCATCGAGCAAAAGGCAAAGCAGTTTCAGTCTAAACTGGCTAGTCTCACTTTTTTGGACCCTGCTTGCGGTTCTGGGAATTTCCTGACAGAAACATATATTTCTCTCCGTCGTTTGGAAAATGAAGCAATCAAGCTCTATATGGGAGATAGGGTTCTTCTTGATACAGGAGTTGACTTGGTTAAGGTCAAATTAGCGCAATTTTATGGGATTGAAATCAATGATTTTGCGGTGTCAGTTGCTAAAACAGCCCTCTGGATAGCAGAGAGCCAAATGCTAGAGGCGACAAATGACATTGTCTATGCAAATATCGACTTCCTACCGCTCAAGTCTTATACCAATATCGTAGAAGGGAATGCTTTGACTTTGGATTGGGAAGAAGTTGTTTCTAAAGAGAGACTCAATTATATCATTGGGAATCCGCCGTTCATAGGAAAAAAAGAACAATCTTCTACTCAAAAATCAGAATTGATTTCTGCCTTTGATAATAAAAAAGTTGGGAATATTGACTATGTTTCAGCATGGTATTATAAAGCTATTAACTTGATAAAGAATACAAATATTCATGTAGCATTCGTATCAACTAATTCAATAACACAAGGGGAACAGGTTCCAGTATTGTGGCAAATTTTACTAGAAAAGGGAATTGAACTAATTTTTGCATATCAATCTTTTATCTGGTCTGCGGAAACAAAGTCAAGAGATATAGCTAAAGTTCACTGTGTAATAATTGGCTTTAAACACAAGGATTCAACATCAGTTTTAGAAAAATATCTATTTACTCGTGATAGTAAACAGACTGTCCCACATATCAATCCTTATTTAATTGCTGCACCAGATTATATTATTTCTAGTCGAACAAAACCAATATGCGATGTATCTGAAATGAGCTACGGAAGTATGCCGATAGATAACGGATTTCTCATATTAGATAGGGAAGAGGTAGAGGAATTAATCCTTGAAAATGAAGAAAACAAAAACTTTATCAAAAAGTATGTTGGTGGCCAAGAACTTATAAAAAATAAGGAGCGCTGGTGCCTATGGCTTGAAGGATTATCTCCTTCGCTTTATAAGAAGTCAAAATTTATTATGAATCGTCTATCTTTAACTAAAGAATTTCGTGAAAGTAGTAAACGTAGACAAACTGTAAAAATGGCTGAGTTCCCCTATCTATTTGGAGAAATTCGTCAACCATCAACGAGAATGGTAGTTATTCCCAAAGTTTCATCTGAGAATAGACGATATGTTCCAATTTGTTTAATAGATCCAGAAGTAATTGTTAATGGAAGTGCCTTGATTATTCCAGAAGCAAATAATTATATTTTGGGGATAATGATTTCAAATGTTCATATGGCTTGGATGCGTGTTGTTGCAGGAAGAATGAAGAGCGATTATCAATATTCTGCGAATGTCGTCTATAACAACTTCCCTTGGCCGACCGTAAGCAAGGAGCAAGAGAAAAAGATTACACAAACAGCACAGGCAATTCTAAGCGCGCGTGAACTTTATCCAGACTCCAGCCTTGCCGACCTTTATGACGAGTTGACCATGCCTGTAGAGCTTCGTAAAGCTCACCAAGCCAATGACCGTGCTGTCATGGAAGCCTATGGTATGACTAAAATCGAAAACGGCAAGAAAACTTGGCTAAGTGAAAGCGAGACTGTCGCAAGGCTGTTTGAAATGTATGAGGAGATGATAAAGAAAGGATAGATATGGCTAATATTACATTTTCTATTTGGATACCATTGATAGAAAACACTGACAGAGGAGAGCGCTGGAAAAGTGTTAGAATAGAACATTTAAATAGTTTAAGATCTCAAAATTTAACTACTTCTAATTTTAAAGGAATGACTCGCCTCGAGGTCTTTAGGGAAAAAGATACACTCTTTTTACAGGTTGAAACAGGAAAAACAGAGCCACGAGATGATCTAGTTATAGATGTTGCTTCAGGAAATCAAAGACCAAATCCTAGAACTCCCTCTGAGATAGAATTACTAAGACAATTTTTTGTCCTATTCGACTTCAGAAATAAACTGGTCTATCTATCAGATGTAAGAAATAAAAAGAAGTTGGAAAGTATTTTAAGTGAGATAACGGGCTATAAGTTCCAATTGAAAGGGGCGTATGAAGATAGGGAGAGCTTTATAAATTTATTACATGAGGTTGAAGAAATTAAATTTACTACTCTTGAAAATATCTTTTCAACAGAATCAGGTAAAAGAAAAGCACTTTCTGATTTAATTGGATCGGATTCTTTTGGTGACTGTACACTAGATATTACGATGAAAAAAGGTATTGATATAGGTAGGTTGAGGAAAGGTATCAAGAGTTTTTTTCTAGAGAATGATAATCATCAACTGAATTCTTTGCTAATTAGAGGAAAAGATGATTCTGGCTTTGAACACGTTTATAATATAGATACCTTCATTAAGAAAATATCAATAGTATTGGATAAAGAAAAGAACGGTAAATATGATGGAGATAAAGTAAGAACAACTTTGCTTAATAGTATAAAGGAGCTAACAGATGTTCAAGTTAAGCAAAAATGATAGAAGTTGGTGTAAAGTTATAGGATTATTTTGTATCATAGTAGGCTTGTTAACTCAGAAATTTATAGTTTTAAATGTGGATTCGGTTTTATCATCAATATCAATAATTACTGGTTTTCTACTATCAGCAATCGCAATTTTATATGCTTCTCCGTTAAGGAATGTATTATATGATAAGAAAACAAGAGGATATGCTTCAAGTTGGGAATCTTTAGTTATCCGATATTTATATACTTTTTTATTAAACCTAATCTATGTTTTTGCAATGTTAGCTTTACAATGTTTTATTCCTAAATTTCTGAGTATTGCTATTCTGTTATTTATCTTCCTTCTACTAATTGTAATTGTTATCAATCTATTTTCTTTATTACTAATCGAAATAAATGATTAGTTTTCAAAAATAAAAAGGAGCCTCATGGTGAAGCTCCTTTTGCTTTTAACTATCCGAATCAATATTCTTATTTCAAAAAAAGGTAGTGAAAAAGGTAGTGATTCGACTGATTTTTATTGCAATCTAATGAAATTCAAAATTTCAAAAATCGCTTAAAATCAAGGTTTCTACTGTCTACTGACGTGTAGTGAATCCTTATTTCACTTCTGTAAACACAACGTGTTTGCGAAGTTTTGGTGAGTATTTCTTCAATTGAAGACGGTCTGGAGTGTTACG
>CAKPXD010000035.1 GCA_934201655.1 uncultured Streptococcus sp.
TGAATGGCGACTGCGGATTGAGAAGTTCGATGCGCTCGATGTCCTCCGGACTGACCGTATTACGCCAGTTGGCATAAAGAATATAAGGAATCACGCCCGACTTGTCGGCAGGAGCAAAGCGGACGTAACACGCCTGCTTGCGGACGATGCGCACAATGCGACTGGCATCCTCATTAAGGATAATCACGCTGACGGCAAAGCCGAAGTGCTTGAAGTCCTGACACACACCGAGGAAGTAACTGGTGAGGTCGTTGTCCAGCATGAAGTCTTCCACTTGCGTCTGCACTTGTGCAGTAGCAAGTTGCGTGTCATAGACAAATCCGCTGCCATAGCAGACTTCGGCATTGAACATCTGGCAAGTGCTCATTGTCTCGTCAGATTCAATGAGGTCGATGATGTTGTACGGCATTTGATTGTCACCTCCCCATGGAACATACTTCATCTTGTCGTTGATGATGATAGGCGCAATGTTGTGCTCCTCCTTAAAGACTTCACTTGTCTTTGGGAGGAAGGCTGCGGAGGCGTGGACGCCAGGGATTGTGACAACGGAAGTTGATGGAATGAAAGAAAAATCGCTCATATCTTGCTTTTTAGGGCAAAGATATGGGACATGGTTTTTTGAAAAAAAGACGAAACGTTTTGCAATAAAAGGACGGCTTCAACGCTTTCGATACCCCCAATATCGGCTGCGATAAATTCCCCGTCCATGACATTGTGAACGTACCAGTTAGCGGTGTGATGTAACCGTTTTTCATTCAAATAAAGGGCAAGAATCGTAAGGTTCTTGCTTTTTTGCATTTATAAGAAAATAATTATTCAAAGTAGAATTTATTATCAATCAAAAATACTATATTTGTAACTTAAAAAATACAATAATCGATATGACAGAAGATTTGAACCGACTAAAAGTCATACTTGCAGAAAAAAAGAAATCCAACAAGTGGCTTTCTGAACAACTCAACATAGGTCAAGCAACTGTTTCAAAGTGGTGCACAAATAGAAGTCAACCAAGCCTTGATATGGCAACCAGAATAGCTGACACTTTAGGTGTGTCACTTGACGAGTTAGTTAGAAGAGAAAACGCTTAATTTATCTTCACGTTTGCTTTCATCATGGTAGAAAAGTCAACTACAAAAAGAGTCTGGAGTCGAGACGAGTTCATTCTTGCCTTGGACTTATATCATAGAATAGAGTTTGGTAGAATAAACAAGACGAATCCAGATATAATTAAACTTGCACAGTTTGTCGGTCGCACGCCAAGTTCTATTGGTATGCGATTGGCTAACTTTGCAAATTGCGATCCCAAATTAAAGGAGCGTGGTATTAAAGGTCTTGATGGAGCCATGAAATTATGCCAGCCTATTTGGGATGAATTTGAGGGAAAATTGGCTTACCTCAGAGAAGAAGCCATAAAAGCGAGAATCAATATTCTTGAAGCAGGAAACCCTGAACATTCTTTGCATCTTGCTCATATAGGCGAGTGGGAAGATTTTGTCAAAGACATTAACGATTACCCATTCTTGAAGATTGTTAATAAAAATTATAACGGACATTGCGTAATATCAGGAATTAAAATACCAGAATTACTTGTCGCTTGCCATATAATTCCATCAGCACAGAATGAAGAAGAATCCATGAGAGCAGACAACGGACTTCTGCTAAATCTTGTATATGCAAAAGCGTATATTGAAGGATTGATTGGTATAGACAAAGATTATAAACTCCACTTATCTTCTTATTTGGAGTCTCATAAATTTGACACTGGGTATTCTTCATTATTCCCAAGAATGTTTGAGACTAAGAAACTATTGATAACCGATGCTGTAGTCAAGCCAAATCCCACCTTCCTCGAATGGCATATGGATACGGTATATAACAAAAAAGCAGTATAACATATGCTAAACTTCATAGATTTATTTGCAGGTTTGAGCGGCATTAGAATTGGTTTTGAAAATGCCGCAAGAGAGCTTGGCGTTCAGACAAAATGCTTACTTACTGCGGAGATTAAGCCCGCAGCAATAGAAGCACTAAAACATAGATACCCTAACGAAAAAGTAGATTATAACATTTATGACGTAAAGGCTCAAATGTTTAATGACTCCTTGGACATTGTCCTCGGAGGATTTCCTTGTCAGCCATTCAGCGCAGCTGGCAACGGATTGGGTTTTCTTGACACGAGAGGAACATTGTTTTTCGAGATAGAGAGAATCATACACGAATCTACGGCTTTGGGACACAAACCCAAGGGATTCATATTAGAGAATGTTGAAGGGCTTGTTAAACATGGTGGTGTTGAAGATGGCGCAACTTACGGTCGCACATTGACTACCATTGTAAAAAAGCTGAAGCTTGCAGGCTACAATGTATATGTAAAAGTCCTTGACGCTTCAAATTTTGGTGTTCCACAAGCCAGAAAAAGAGTTTACATAGTAGGCCTTGATAAAGAGATCGGTGAAGTTAATTTTGATAACTTGCCTACCTCTCACGCAACTATTGCAAAAGTGAGAGAATATGGATTGCCTGTTGAGCATTCAGCTTTTACTAAAAAGCTGTTAGCCGCTTATACGCCTAATCAACTTGAAGGCAAGTACATAAAAGATAAGCGCGGTGGTGAACACAACATTCATAGCTGGGACATATCATTAAAAGGCAAAGCTACAAAACAGGAAAAAGTTTTTCTTAATTTGCTACTAAAAGAGCGTCGCAAAAAGAAATGGGCAGAGCTTATTGGGATAGATTGGATGGACGGAATGCCTCTAACCCAAGAGCAGATTGCCTCATTTTATAAAGAGGAGAACCTGACTTCGATGCTTGCTTCATTAACAGAGAAAGGTTATCTGGTGTTCGAGCACCCAAAGAAAAAGATTGTCATTTCAAGAAATGGGAATACTGCTTCAAGAAGAGAACCTGACACAACAAAGCCAAAAGGCTACAATATCGTTACAGGTAAACTAAGTTTTGAGTTTAGTCAATTCCTTGATTCCAATTCTATTGCACCAACTATGGTAGCTATGGATATGGAACGAATAGGTGTAGTTGAAGAAGATGGTGTGCGACACCTAACAATAGATGAAGGGCTAAGACTATTCGGTTATGAAGACTATGATTTGTCCTACTTGAAAAATAAAAAAAGAGGGAGAGCCATAGCTTTTGATCTGCTTGGCAATTCAGTATGTGTCCCTGTGATACAAGTATTAGCAGATCGTTTAATATCAGCTATAAAAAAGAAACAGTAATGAGTAAGATTCCATATAGAGAATTTATAAAGAGTATTACAATGTTCTTTATAAATGATGATGTTGACAGAAAGTATCTGGAAAAAAGAGCGGAAAAACTATCCGCACTCAGACAGCAGATGCAAAACATTAACACTTTAGACGGTCTTAAAGCGTATATAAGGAACAATGAGGATTCCTTAAGTAATCTTCTTGTAATTCTTGGTATTAGTACAGAATTATTCAAACGAGTTATTTCTATGTTTAGAATCCAGCGGCAGATGGATTTCAAAACAGAATGGGATATTAAACACACTCGTGTGTTCATGCTCTCTGATGAGAAAATGATGGACAAAGTGTGTACTTTGTTTGTTGAGGGGCCATGTAATAGTGAGTTATCCACAAACATTCCCTCATACAGACTTCGTAATTTCGTCATTTCCGATACAGTTATGAAACGCTTGCAGAATGATGATTTTTTGGACTTCCTTATAAGCAGAGACTTTGACACTCAATATAATAGTGATGTCTCTTTGACTAACATTAAGCAAGTTGAAAATCTTCTTGAAAAAATCTGCAATCAAAAAAGTTACCGACTAGTTCGCAGCCCAAAGGTCGATCCTGTTGGTAATGGTACCAGAGATATTCAGGTTAATTACGCTATTCAAAACGAAGTTACTAACGAAATTGTCTGCTATGTAAAATATAGCTTTAACATAACCACTTCCCGTGGACAGTCTGATTTTAAGCGCAGTATAAAAGACTTGCGTGACTATATTCGCTCAAACTATCAGGATACCAAACAAATTGTTATTGTTGATGGAGCTGGGTGGATTGGTCGTCAATCTGACTTAAAAGATATTTGGGAATATACAGACTATTGTCTCAATCTTAATTCACTAAATCAACTGAATGATATAATAATATAACATATGGAACGTAATCAAAGAATTGATTTGCTGAAGCAAATTCAACAGAAAACGCCATTCGCACAAGGATATCCACTTCTCTATCGAGGAGAGCGAAAATCTTTTGATGTATGGGAGATCCCAATGGAATGTCTCATCTACAATCAGTATAATGGTCGTATCGGTAGTGTGGTCAAATCTTATGAGAAACAGAACCACAAACTTGATCCAGAGCTTGCAGACGATACTGCACTCATCGAAAAATTCTTATGGCAATCTAAAGTTGACAAGAATGAAAAGACGATGGGAAGCCTTCGACAAGTAGGTCAACTTAAATTCGGTATAGTAACTTCGGACGGTGTCATCGTTGATGGTAATCGAAGAGCATCTCTGATGAACAGAATCTTTAGAGACACGAGATCTACGCAAGAAGAAAAGGATAGATGCAAATTCTTTAGAGCTGTAATTCTGCCAGAGAATGCAACAAAGAAGGACATTCTACAACTCGAAACGTCCTTCCAAATGGGAGAAGACGAGAAAGTAGATTATAACCCTATTGAAAAATACCTCAAATGTAAAGACTTAGAAGATGCTGGTTTTACAAGAGATGAGATTGCAAGTTTTATGGGGATTAAGAAGAAAGACGTTGATACAAACCTCGAAATTCTTTCCTTGATGGACGAGTATCTTAGCTTCTATGAGTATGACGGCATTTATACAATGGCAGAAGGACACGAGGACTCTTTCCAAAAACTGAACATTGCACTTAAGCAGTATAGTGCAGGTGTCGCTAATATGTGGAACTTCACACCTGAAGATGTAAACAATCTTAAAGCGGTTTCTTTCGACTACATAAGATTGGGGTTGGCTCAAAATGATATTCGCGATTTGTTCCGCAAACCTGGTCAAGCCACTTCAAGTATTTTTGGTGCAAAGACACGATGGGAAGATTTCTATGACAAGCATAACGAAGCTATTGCAAGTTATGAAGAGAAAAGCGTTGATGAATACATACAGAAAGCATCAGGCGATGACATTATCCAATGTATGCAAGCTCGTGACCAAGATTGGCGCAAGCACGTTAAACAGCAAATGGAAGATAACTTCAATGCAGCACAAGACGATATTGATAGTCAACTTCGTGCCAAAGAACCTATGCTTCTTGTAAAAAAGGCTTTAGGTGCCATCGCTTCTTTGGGTTCCATTGATCCCCAGACAAGCAGTATTAAGAAGTATCAGGTTGAAATTTTGGAAGGATTACAAAATCTCATTCAACAAGCAGACGAACTTAGAAGCAAAATAAATGAATAATACAGGAGTTCTTCAAATAGAGTCTCAAGGCAACAGCATTGTCATTCGTGAGGGCGCAGATAAAATTAGACGCAACCGAATGGCAAAGCTCTATATGCGTTCAAATCTGAACTTCTCAGATTGTGGAGACCACATACAAGTTGAAATTACAGAGAATGTCAAAGTAACCATGAACCATATCAAGGTCCTTGCTAAATACATTAACTGTGAAATTTCGTTCGGTGAAGGTATCAACCGTGAAATGAAAAATTTCCGAACACAAGAGTCTTTGTTTGAAGAGTTCTCCCAACAAGCACGAAACATCAGAGATAATCATCCACAAATTGATGAATTCAAACGTTTTGAAGAGTCTCTTATAAAAAATATGCCGAATCGACAGCTATATAAATTGCAAATGTTGTCGGCATACCACATGGCATTCGCTCAAAACGCTTGTAATTTTTCTGTACCTGGTGCCGGAAAAACAAGTGTAGTTTATGGAGCCTATGCCTACCTTCATAATCTCCCTAAAGATGACCCTAAGCACGTAGATTGTATCGTTATCATTGGTCCTTTAAGTTCTTTCGGTCCATGGGAAATTGAATATAAAGAGTGCTTTGGTACAGAACCAACTTCAATGCGTCTTATTGGCGGTATGACTACGAAAGAGAAATCATTGTATCTTCATGGAATGACCCACGCAGACATCACACTTACGTCATACCAATCAATCATCTCAATCAAGGATGATTTGCTGTTTTTCCTATCCCAACACAAAGCAATGGTCGTATTAGATGAAGCGCATAAAATCAAAAACACCCACGGTGGCATTATGGCTGCATCTACAATGGCATTGGCTTCAAAAGCTGTTTCACGTGTTGTGCTTACAGGAACTCCGGCACCAAATGGATATGAAGATTTGTATAATCTCTTTCATTTCATTTGGCCAGATAGAGATGTGTTAACATACAATGTTCCACAACTCGTAAACATGAGTCAATCATCTGAAGATGAACGAGTGGACGATTTAATAAATAAAATCGCACCATTCTTTATTCGTGTGCGCAAAAGTGACCTGAACATACCACCTGCTTCTTTTGAGGAAATTGAAGTTGAAATGTCTGAATCTCAGAAATCAATCTATTACGCAATAGAGAATAAGTTTATGGCTGAGATTGATGAAGACATGTCGCCTTTTCTTAAAAAGGTTAGAAAAGCGAAGTTTATTCGCTTGATGCAAGTCGCTACTAACCCAGAATTGCTAAATTCTAAATTGACTGATATTGAAGATATTGGTGAGGATATTGCAGAATCAGAAGAAGATAGCGATTTTATTGCAAGCATAAAGCACTTTGTATCTTCAGAGGTTCCGAACAAATTCATCAAAGCAGCCGACATTGCAGAAGAAATAGTTAAAGCTGGAGGTAAGGTTGTCATTTGGGCTTCTTTTATTCGCAATATTGAAAGAATGAGTGAATACCTTAAAGAAAGAGGTATAGCTTCTCGAATGCTTTATGGTGCAACTCCTGTGGAAGCAAGCGATGGTTCAGATGAAATGAATAGTCTGACACGTGAAGCTATTGTCCGTGAGTTTAATCGCGATGATTCATCATTCAAAGTTATTCTTGCAAATCCATTTGCCGTTGCAGAATCAATATCTCTGCACAAGAAATGTCATAATGCGATATATATTGAAAGGTCGTTTAATGCAGCTCACTTTATTCAATCTAAAGATAGAATACATCGCTATGGCTTGAAGCCTGACGTTAATACAAAGTATTATTATCTTATATCCAAAGATACGATAGACGAAACCATTAACGCAAGACTTGCAGAGAAAGAGCAACGGCTAAACGATATAATGGAGAGTATGCCGATACCTCTTTTTGACAATATCTTAGAATCTGAAGGTATTGATGATGTAAAAGCTATTCTACGCGACTATGAGGCAAGAGCTAAAAAGATATAGTTCCATCGGGGACAAAAATGGAATTCTATTCCTTTGTAGAAAATTACTGACGGGAAATAATGTAAGTTTGTCGTCAGTAAAGGCTGCATGTTCTTTTGTTGAAGGCATAGACCTTGTTTTTCCATGTGGAATTTTAGCGTTACAAGAACTTGACTTATTAAATATTGATGGTGATTTATGCGTAACCAAGTCCCTTATTTATAACGAAATCCATGAAGAAGCGTTTATTAGGGAACTTTGTTCTCATTGCTTTAATACGCTTAGTAAAAATGGACTATTCGATGACGAACAAGTTACATATGACGAACAAGAAGATTTATTTTTTTTACCTCGGAGAGCATTTAGATTAGAATCTGCAGTGTTTAGAAATCTTCTCATAAGTTTTGGAGCTGTCAAAACAGATGGGTTGAAATTCATTATTAGCAATGAATACGAACAGATTTTCAAAAAAGCGATAAAACACAAACGTACCATGTCCCTGAGTCAGCTTATGAAAAAGCTCGAACATGAAAGACTAATGGGTGAAGAGGGCGAACTGTTTGTTTTGGATTTTGAAAGAAGACGTTGCCCATATACTGAACAACAGAAGAAAAAAATTAAACAGATTTCGGAAATCGATGTTTCTGCAGGTTATGATATTATATCATTTCATCGCGAAACCTCGACTCAACGCAGGTACATTGAAGTAAAAACATTCGAGGGCAATAACCATTTTCATTGGTCAAAGAATGAAATAAACTCAGCTAAACTGAGAAAACGCGATTACTATATTTACTTGGTAGACTACAATAAAATTACTGAAGAAGATTATGTGCCAACTATGATTCAAGACCCTTATCAAGAAGTATTCGTGGAAGGTAAGTGGAGTTTCTCCGTTGATTCATATTTGGTTGAAGAAAGGATATGCTGATTGTTAAACTAAAAAATTCAAGAGATATCTTGCTTCGATGATGTAGTGCTGTACTACGGCGAAGAACAAATGTTCAAGCGTGGCAACTTGTCGAGAGTTATCAATAATGACTAAAAACTGAGATTATGGAAACGAATTATTTGAAGGAGCAGCTTCGCAAGGATATATTGAAGGAAGTGGAAAAATACATCGGCTATGTTTATGGCGATGATACTCACTTTGAAGACAAACTCATAGTCAAGAAGTTTGATTATTCTGTGTCGCATGGTAGACGCTCCTATAAGGAACAGAAAAAAGAATATGACTATTTTAATATGTCAGACCTTATCAAAATGTCAGGCACGTTTACTTTTGAGGCAGATCCAATAGGAATAGAATGCGTGGTGTTGCACTATTTCCCAAACGAGAAAGTAGATAAGGTTGTGAAGGACTTGGAATCAACCATGCTGGATTTCGTCCATAAACATGGGTATAATGAAGAGGCAGAAATAAGCTTCCCAATTGATACTTTTAAAGTATATGTGGATTGTCCTTCCGAAATAGAAGTGTCAGAATTAACGGAAGAAGAACTCGCTGATGAAGAAAATTGGGTAGCTTGGGAAAGCAGACCTTTGCGACCATACGTGAGGAATACGAAAGAAAAGGGGCTTGTTTTCCATGAACGCAATGTGAGAAGGCTTGCTGCGGAAATGAGTTTGGAGTATGATTATTTTAAAAGATAAAATATGGGACTGCAATTTAGAAGAAGTATAAAGATAGCTCCTGGTATTAGGGTTAATTTCGGAAAGAAAAGTACCAATGTTAGTGACGAAATGACTTTCAATGATTGGTTCAATATAGTTTATAAATACCTCGATAAAGAAGAAAGAAAATAATTTATGAATATGCAACATACAAACTACAATAATATTCCTCAGCGAATTATATGCTTCAACATCACGAAGTCTTTTTGTGAATGGAAGAGAGAGAGCATCTACGAGTGTGTACGAAAATACTGGAGAATTTCAAAATCAAAAGCCTCACAAGCAGAACTGTGTCTTGCAATAAAGCATGGTAAATGCGTTGGCGTTTTTCGTCCTTATCATTGGCAGACTGTAGAAGATGGAGAATTTAGAGGCAGACTCATGTTTGAAGGTGAGAACTTAGAAGACTCTGAATATATAGGAAAAGATTTCAGTTTAGTTTTTGATCACTTACAAACCCCAATAAGATATATAGGAAATTGGTAATTAAAATAAACTCAATTATGAAACAAAGAACAAAGTCAATCCTCATTTATATTGGGGGTATTGTGACAGGAATTATCTTGATGTTCCTGTTTGCTTTTATTGTCAATGCTACTTCTAATCGCTTTAATGAAGGAGTTGCTCTTTTTGAAAAGCCAGGGCAAGCAATACCGTCTCCAGAATTTTATGTAATTCAAGTGGACGAAGAAGGAAATGCTATTGCGCAAGGTCATTTTGGAACATTTGTTCTATTTCAAGAAAAAAATGGAAAGTCATTTTATGATGGACAAATGATAAAAGTTCCAGCAGGCAAGATTGCACGGCAAATCGGAACCTACCGATATGAGAATACAGAACAGATGATCAAAACAATACCTATTGTCGATTTTTTCAACAAGTAAGAATAAAGGCTTCCTCGCTAAAAATTAGTTAAAGGGAGTCTTTATTCTTACAAAAATTTGTCGTATTCGTAAAAGATTACAAATCGTCGTATTCTATTTGTTCGTTCTTCGTTGCATTCTTTTTATAGTTGATGAGGTCTGTATAACTAATAACATTATAGTAATCATATTTATCTTCGTCATAATAAATGCTTAGAGAAATATTCCCGTTCTCAAGGTAAAAATAGGCGTCTTTTTCTTTGTTTTCCCCATCATTTTCTTTACCGCACAACAATTGATTTTGGTATTTGTTGGTAAGTTGTGGATATATACGGATATATTTGTTCCAAGCTTGATTGTAACTACAATTACTCAGAAAGACCGTTACTTCATAAACGATCTTAGTATATGGATTGAATTGAACTGTTATAAAACGATTCGATTCACCCATAAAAGTGCCATAAAATCCTCTTGTACCTTTATCAAGCCTCGCACTTACTTTGTAGTCATACCTTATACCTTTGGCTCTGAGTTTTGCAGAGAATTGGTCAATTGTACCTGTAATGGGTATCCCCATAAAGGTCAAGTGTTGTTTGGAATTACGATTTGCCACAAGAGCATCAAGTGAATCGGTCTCAGCGGAATCACTTACGAGCGCTTCAACTCTTTCAATGCTAATTTTATTTGCATTGGCTTTATGACCAAACGTAAAGCAAAAGATTAAAATCAGAATTTTGAAAAATACTTTCATAGTTGTGTCTTTTTAATAGTTGCAAAGATAATTATAATCTTCTACATAAAAACCTCCATTCCATTTATTTCAAACACGCACACATCTCTCAACTGTCGGATTTCATTGCTATCCAGCAATTTCATTCTTCGCGTGCCTTTGTAGAAATCGTAGCGAAGCGAGATGCAGCGGTGCCAGCATTGGATTTCACCCGAGCGCGTCCATAGTTTGAGATCTACGGGTTCAGGAGATTGGAGCATACGTTTGAGCGTGGTGATATGGATAGCGTGGGGCATTAGTCAAAAGTGTTGTTGTAAACCTGGTTGAAGATATTAAGCAAACGAGGAACGGTGAAAGGTACCTGCTTACGAAGCGGTTTCCACTTGAACTTCACATGATTGTTCGCATTGGTGGCATCAGAAAGTTCACTTTCGATGTCAGTAAT
>CAKPXD010000036.1 GCA_934201655.1 uncultured Streptococcus sp.
TCCAGTCTTGATTCATCTTGTTTCAGAAAGTGGTAAACATATTAAGGAATACCGCATTCAATTGACTAAGGCAGATACTGAAAGCGCCAAGACAGAACCAGCTGTACATGAAGTTCCAGAGTTCACAGGCGGTGTGAATGGAGAAGAACCAGCAGTTCACGAAATTCCAGAATACACTGGAGGCGTGAATGGAGAAGAACCAGCAGTACATGAAGTTCCAGAGTTCACAGGTGGCGTGAATGGAGTTGAAGCAGCAGTTCACGAAGTACCAGAACGTACTTTAGGAGCGAATGTAGTCGAACCAGCAGTTCACGAAGTACCAGAATACACTGGTGGTGTGAATGCAGTCGAAGCAGCGGTTAACGATGTGCCAGAGTACAAAGGTGGTGCCAATGCAGTCGAGGCAGCGGTGAACGAAGTACCAGAATATACTGGTGGCGTGAATGCGGTCGAAGCAGCGGTTAACGATGTGCCAGAGTACAAAGGTGGTGCCAATGCAGTCGAAGCAGCGGTTAACGATGTGCCAGAATATACTGGTGGCGTGAACGCAGCCGAAGCAGCGGTCAATGAAGTACCAGAGTACAAAGATGAGCAGTCGATTGTAGCCCTCGCTATGTCACAAGATAAGACGTATCAGGCGCCTGCAAGCCGTCAACATATTCTCCCTGAAACAGGTACTAAGGAAAATGCAACCCTTGCAACAGCAGGTGTTGTGGGAGCGCTTCTTGGACTCTTTGCAATGGGAAAGAAGAAAGACGAAGAATAAAATAATCTGACAGTATTTAGATTATAGAGATTGGACAAGAAAACAATCTCAACTATAAAAAGTGGACAAACTAGTTTCAAGAAACAGAACTAGATCTTGTCCGCTTTTTTATGTTTCTTGGTAGAAAAAAATCCTTAACAAAGATGCTAAACTTGATAATTGAGTTTTCAAATAACAAAAAACAAATAAGAAAGCCCTTTGTGGCTTTTTTATTTTCATAAAAATGGTAAAATAGTAAGAGTAGAAATGGAGTTCTAGATATGAAACGAATTGATCAATTTGAAAATAAGAAAGTATTAGTCCTAGGTTTAGCCAAATCAGGTGAGTCTGCAGCTCGTCTCTTGGACAAGTTGGGTGCCATTGTAACGGTTAATGATGGCAAGCCTTTTGAGGAAAATCCAGCTGCTCAGAGTCTTCTGGAAGATGGTATCAAGGTTGTAACTGGTGGTCATCCCTTGGAATTGTTGGATGAAGATTTTGCCCTCATGGTGAAAAATCCAGGAATCCCTTACTCCAATCCCATGATTGAAAAAGCTCTAGAAAAAGGCATTCCAGTCTTGACAGAGGTTGAGTTGGCCTATTTGATTTCTGATGCACCAATCGTCGGTATTACTGGTTCAAATGGTAAGACAACGACCACAACCATGATTGGTGAAGTTCTGACTGCTGCAGGACAAAATGGACTCTTATCAGGTAACATCGGTTATCCTGCTAGTCAGGTTGCTCAAACTGCGACAGATAAGGACACCCTTGTCATGGAACTTTCTTCTTTCCAATTAATGGGAATCCAGGAATTCCATCCTGAAATTGCTGTTATCACCAACCTTATGCCAACACATATTGACTATCACGGTTCTTTTGAAGCCTATGTGGCAGCCAAGTGGAATATCCAAAGCAATATGACAGTAGCTGATTACCTAGTATTGAACTTCAACCAGGAATTAGCTAAAGAACTTGCTACAAAGACAAACGCGGCTGTAGTACCATTCTCAACACTTGAAAAGGTTGACGGAGCTTATCTTGAAGATGGTCTTCTCTACTTCCGTGGTGAAAAAGTCATGGCAGCTGATGAAATCGGTGTTCCAGGTAGCCACAATGTGGAAAATGCTCTTGCAACCATTGCCGTTGCTAAACTTCGTGGTGTGGACAATGAAATCATCAAGGAAACCTTGTCAGCCTTTGGTGGTGTCAAACACCGTCTCCAATTTGTAGACCAAATCAATGGCGTTAAATTTTATAACGACAGTAAGTCAACCAATATCTTAGCAACTCAAAAAGCCTTGTCAGGATTTGATAATAGCAAGGTTATCTTGATTGCTGGTGGGTTGGACCGTGGCAATGAGTTTGACGAATTGGTTCCTGATATTACTGGACTTAAGAAAATGGTCATACTCGGTCAATCTGCAGAACGTGTCAAACGTGCAGCGGATAAAGCTGGTGTGGCTTATGTCGACGCGGCTGATATTGCAGATGCAACTCGTAAGGCTTCTGAACTTGCAGAAGAGGGAGATGTTGTTCTCCTCAGTCCTGCCAATGCGAGCTGGGATATGTATGCTAACTTTGAAGTACGTGGAGATCTTTTCATCGACACTGTAGCGGAGTTAAAGGGATAATATGAAAAAAATAGTATTTACTGGTGGGGGAACGGTTGGACACGTTACCCTCAACCTTTTGTTAATGCCTAAGTTCATCGAAGATGGCTGGGAAGTCCACTATATTGGTGATAAAAATGGGATTGAGCATCATGAAATTCTCAAGTCAGGTTTAGATGTTACCTTCCATTCGATTGCAACAGGGAAATTACGTCGATATTTCTCATGGCAAAATATGGTTGACGTCTTTAAGGTTGCTTTTGGAATTCTCCAATCGCTCTTTATCATGCTTCGAGTTCGTCCACAAGCCCTCTTTTCTAAGGGTGGATTTGTATCTGTTCCGCCTGTTATCGCAGCGCGAGTATGCAGAGTACCAGTCTTCATCCACGAGTCTGATCTCTCTATGGGATTGGCCAATAAAATTGCCTATAAGTTTGCGACTAAGATGTACTCTACTTTCGAGCAAGCGTCTAGTCTCACTAAGGTAGAACATGTAGGAGCTGTGACCAAGGTTTCAGGTCCAGTTATGGAAGAACCTGAAGAAATGGTGGATATCCGAACTTCTTTCAACGACAAGTTACCAACTCTTCTATTTGTTGGAGGTTCTGCTGGGGCGCGTGTCTTTAACCAATTAGTCACAGACCACAAGGAAGAGCTGACTAGTCGCTATAATATCATCAACCTGACAGGAGATGCTAGTTTAAATGAACTAAGTTCAAACCTCTACCGTGTTGACTATGCGACGGAACTCTATCAACCACTCATGAATCTGGCTGATGTGGTCATCACTCGTGGTGGTGCAAATACTATTTTTGAACTCCTTGCTATGGCTAAATTGCACGTCATTGTACCACTGGGTCGTGAAGCTAGTCGTGGAGACCAGATTGAAAATGCTGCCTATTTCGTGAAAAAGGGCTATGCTGAAGAGTTGCAAGAAAGTGATTTGACCTTGTCTACATTGGAAGAAAAAGTAAATCAACTCTTGACCAACAAAGAGAACTATCAAAATACAATGAAGAATTCTCAGGAATTAAAATCTGTGGCAGATTTTTATGAGCTACTAAAAAAAGATTTATCATAAGGAAAATTGATGTCAAAGGATAAAAAGAATCAGGACACTCAAGGCAAGGAATTGTCAGAGTGGCAAAAACGAAATCAAGAATATCTTCAAAAAAAAGCTGAAGAAGAGGCGAAACGTGCCGAAGAAGAAGCTCGTGAAAAAGAAGAACAAGTATCAGAGTCATCTGATAGTACTCAAGAAGTGTCAGAATGGCAAAAACAACACCACGAGTATTTGAGTAAAAAAAAGGAAGAAAAATCTACGAGTTCTGAAGAAGTGGACCAAGAGTCTGAAAAAACTGAAGAGAAAGATTCGGATACTAGTGATGAAGCTTCAGTTGAAGAAACTGAAGATAAGAACACGGAGGAAACAAAAACTTCTCAAGAAGATTCTAAGAGTCAGGATCAAGTAGAGAAAGAAAAAGCTGACGAAAAGGTTAAGAAAGAGAAAAAGGTAAAAACCAAGAATAAACCTCCAAAACCGGCTATTCCTTCTATACATATCTGGCGAGCAGTTACAATCCTCGTTCCTAGCTTTCTAATCTTATTCTTGTCTATTTATCTTCTAAGCCCTCTAGCTACAATGAAACATATTGAGGTTACGGGTACTGTTCAGACAAGTGCAGACCAAGTTAGAGAAGCATCTGGCATTCGTGACAGTGACTATACGCTTAGCTTGCTCTTAAATAAAGATAAGCATGCGGAAATGGTCAAATCGAATCACTGGATTGAATCGGCTAAGATAGTTTATCAATTCCCAGTTCATTTCACTATTGAAGTAAAGGAATTTGAAATTGTAGCTTATTCAGTTTCAGGAGATAACTATTATCCAATCTTATCTAGTGGAAGTATTGAATCAACTGCGGTTAGTTCTGACAACTTACCTGAGAAATACATATCAGTTTTGTTTAACGATGAGGAACAGATTAAAACCTTAATTTCTCAGCTAAATGAAGTTAGTCCAGAAATTAAGCAAGAGATTGAGAAGATTGAACTTGCACCAAGTAAGGTAACAAGTGACCTTCTAAAGATTACCATGTATGACACAGACGAGATTTTGGTGCCATTATCAGAACTAGGGAAGAAATTACCATACTATAGTAAGATAAAACCACAGTTGACAGTTCCTAGTGGTATTGACATGGAGGTCGGTATCTATAGCTATAGTCTAGTGGATAAGGCTCTGGATGACGAAAGAGTTAAAGCCAAAGAAGAGGAAAAGAAGAAGCAGGAAGAAGAGAAGAAAAAACAAGCTGAGCAAGGAAATCAAGATCAAACAACACAGACGACTCAAACAACACATAGTCGCTAACTTTCAGATGATTCGTTCAGTTACTTGTTTTTACTTGACAAGTACCGCTTTAAATAATAGAATAGTAAAAAACCTTTAAAGCAGTCCAGAGAGGCAGCTAAGGTTAGACGGTGAAAGGGTGGAGACTACCCATTTTTCGTGGAACCTTGCTGTAGGCAGGTTCCTTTTTTCATGCTCTCTAGCTAACAAAGGTAAAAGGAGAAAAGTATGCGTGAAGCTCGTCCAGTTATTGCTCTTGATTTTCCAAGTTTTGAGGCAGTCAAGCAATTTTTAGCTCTTTTTCCAGCAGGAGAGAGCCTCTATCTAAAGGTAGGTATGGAACTCTATTATGCTACAGGACCTGAGATTGTATCTTATCTGAAAGGTTTGGGACATAGTATCTTTCTGGATCTTAAACTCCATGATATTCCAAATACGGTCAAATCAGCCATGAAGGTCTTGTCTCATCTGGGCGTCGATATGACCAATGTTCATGCAGCAGGTGGCGTAGAGATGATGAAGGCTGCGCGTGAAGGCCTTGGGAAAGAAGCCAAATTGATTGCTGTCACTCAGTTAACTTCAACCTCTGAGGAGCAAATGAGAGAATTTCAAAATATTCAAACCAGTCTTCAAGAATCGGTTATTCACTATGCCAAGAAAACCGCTGAAGCGGGATTAGATGGTGTGGTTTGTTCAGCTCAAGAAGTGAAACTCATCAAAGAAGCTACTAGCCAAGACTTTATCTGCCTGACACCCGGCATTCGTCCATCAGGCGCTGCAGTAGGAGATCAAAAACGAGTCATGACACCAGCAGATGCCTATCAAATTGGTAGTGATTATATCGTTGTCGGACGCCCAATCACTCAAGCCACTGATCCAGTAGCAGCTTATCATGCTATCAAGGATGAATGGACACAAGACTGGAAATAAGAATATAGTTTAAAATACAAAGGAGAAACCCATGACACTTGCTAAAGACATTGCTAGCCATCTATTGAAAATTCAAGCTGTTTACCTCAAACCAGAAGAGCCTTTTACTTGGGCTTCAGGTATTAAGTCACCAATTTATACGGATAATCGTGTGACGCTTGCCTACCCAGAGACACGTACCTTGATTGAGAATGGTTTTGTGGAGGCCATCAAGGCAGAATTCCCTGAGGTAGAAGTGATTGCAGGAACAGCGACTGCAGGTATTCCACACGGTGCCATCATCGCTGATAAGATGAATCTGCCATTTGCCTATATCCGTAGCAAACCAAAAGACCACGGAGCAGGAAACCAAATCGAAGGCCGTGTAGCTCAAGGACAAAAGATGGTTGTTGTTGAAGACCTTATTTCAACTGGTGGTTCGGTTCTTGAAGCTGTAGCAGCTGCCAAACGTGAAGGAGCAGATGTGCTTGGTGTCGTAGCAATTTTTAGCTATCAATTACCAAAAGCAGATAAAAACTTTGCGGATGCTGGTGTCAAACTGGTGACACTTTCAAACTACAGTGAGCTTATCCACCTGGCCCAAGAAGAAGGTTACATTTCATCAGAAGGACTTGCTCTCCTCAAACGCTTTAAAGAAGACCAAGAAAATTGGCAAAATGTATAAATAGATAGACACTCAGGTATTCATAGAACTACCTGAGTTTTTTATTTAATGGAAGGTTTATAACCATAGTCTCTGTTTAGAGTAGGATAGGCGGAGTGAATCTGTATCATCTTTAACTTCTAGTTCTTAATCTGTTTACCTTTATGATAAAAAGTATAGACAAATTTTTTGAAAACATTATGAAAAAGTTTTAAACTATTCTAGTAAATAAAAGTAAACGTTTACGTTCAAGGAGGACTATTGATGTCATATAAAACAAGCAATGCAGAAGGACCTGTAGATTTTATAAATACCTATGACTTGGAGCCTATGGCCCAACAAGTTATTCCCAAAGCTTCTTTTGGGTATATTGCAAGTGGTGCAGAGGACACTTTTACTTTGAGAGAGAATATCCGAGCTTTTAACCACAAACTCATTGTTCCTCGGACCTTATGTGATGTGGAAAACCCAAGCACAGAGATTGAATTTGATGGTGAAAAACTATCTTCACCAATCATTATGGCACCTGTTGCAGCCCATAAACTAGCTAATGAGCAAGGAGAAGTTGCGACTGCACGTGGTGTGCATGAATTTGGTTCTCTTTATACAACTAGCTCCTACTCAACAGTAGATCTGCCAGAAATTACGGAAGCACTTCAAGGTACACCTCATTGGTTCCAATTTTACTTTAGTAAAGATGATGGCATTAACCGTCACATTATGGATCGCGTCAAGGCAGAAGGTTATAAGGCTATTGTCTTAACTGCCGATGCGACAGTAGGAGGTAACCGTGAGGTAGACAAACGCAACGGTTTTGTGTTCCCAGTTGGCATGCCTATCGTAGAAGAATACCTACCTCAAGGTGCTGGTAAGTCAATGGACTATGTCTATAAATCAGCCAAACAACGCCTATCTCCACGAGATGTAGAGTTTATCGCAGAATACTCAGGACTTCCTGTTTATGTTAAAGGCCCACAATGCCGTGAAGATGTTGAACGTTCACTGGATGCAGGGGCTTCAGGTATTTGGGTAACCAACCACGGTGGTCGACAAATTGACGGTGGACCGGCTGCGTTTGACTCGCTTCAAGAAGTTGCTGAAGCAGTGAATAAACGTGTACCAATCGTTTTTGACTCTGGTGTTCGTCGTGGTCAACACGTCTTTAAAGCCTTGGCTTCAGGAGCTGACTTAGTAGCCATTGGACGACCTGTCATTTATGGTTTAGCCCTTGGTGGTAGTATTGGTGTACGCCAAGTCTTTGAACATTTGAATGATGAATTGAAGACAGTTATGCAGTTATCTGGAACACAGACAATTGAAGATGTGAAACGATTCAAGCTTCGTCACAATCCATATGATCCAAGTTTCCCAGCTGATTCACATGATTTAAAATTGTATTAGTAGTAAAACAAACCTCCACTCCATGTGGAGGTTTTTGAGTTATGTTTTTGTAAACATGAAAGAGAGTTTAAAAGGTGAACTTAACGAGTATATAAGAAAAAATTTTAATACATTTTAAACTATTTTAAAAATTTTTAGGAAATTTAGTTGACAAATGTAGATTTTAAGAGTATACTGATAATTGTAATTGACAAATGTAGATTTTGGAGGTGTGCTGATGCAGATTTCGGATGCAGAATGGCAGGTCATGAAGATTATCTGGATGCAGGGAGAACAGACTAGTACTAATCTCATAAAAGTATTAGAGAAAAGGTTTAGTTGGTCCAAATCCACGATCCAGACACTCTTGGCTCGTTTGGTGGAGAAAGAATGTTTGACTAGGGAAAAACAGGGCAAGTCCTTTGTCTATTCGGCCCTGTTGACACAGGAAGATAGCAAGAAGTTACTTGTCCAGGATATCAAAGACAAGGTTTGTTCCCGTAGGATCAAGCAGTTACTTGCTGATTTGATTGAAGAATGTGACTTTACCCTAGCTGACTTGGAAGGCTTGGAAGAAGTCATTTCTAAGAAAAAAGCAAGTGCTGTAACAGAAGTAAGATGTAATTGTATGTAAAGGAGACGCTATGTTAAATCTATTTGTATCTATTGTTGTTTTAGGAATGATTGCTTTTATCCTCTTTTGGTTTTTCAAAAAACCGCAAGAAGATGCTAAGAGAGCTCAACAAAAGAATGGCTATCAGGAAATTCGAGTGGAAGTCATGGGGGGATATACTCCAGGAACTATTATCCTCAAAAAATCGCAACCAGCTCGTATTATTTTTGATCGAAAAGATCCTTCACCTTGCTTGGACCAAATCGTTTTTCCAGACTTTGGTGTGCATGCTGATCTGCCTATGGGAGACCAATATGTGGTTGAAATCACTCCTGAAGAAGCAGGTGAGTATGGTTTCTCTTGTGGCATGAATATGATGCACGGTAAGATGATTGTAGAATAGGAGAATGATATGACTGAAATTGTAAAAGCAAGCCTTGAAAATGGCGTTCAAAAAATCCGTATCACGGCAGACAAAGGCTACCATCCAGCCCACATTCAACTGCAAAAAGGGATTCCTGCTGAGATTACCTTTCATCGTGTGACACCTTCAAACTGTTATAAAGAGATTCTCTTCGAAGAAGAAGGGATTCTAGAACCAATCGCTCAAGACGAGGAAAAAGTCATTCGCTTTACGCCTCAAGACTTGGGCGAGCATGAATTTTCATGCGGCATGAAGATGCAAAAGGGGACCTACACCGTTGTTGAAAAAACTAAAAAGTCTCTCAGTCTTTTACAGCGTTTTTGGATTACTAGTATCTTTACTGTGCCTCTTGTGATTCTCATGATTGGGATGTCTACAGGAGGAATTAGTCACCAAGTCATGCGTTGGGGCACCTTTTTAGCCACAACACCCATTATGCTGGTAGCTGGAGTTCCATATATCAGAAGCGCCTGGGCTAGTTTTAAAAAGCACAATTCCAACATGGATACCTTGGTTGCTCTGGGAACCCTAGTGGCCTATTTCTATAGCTTAGTTGCCCTCTTCACTGGTCTGCCCGTTTACTTTGAAAGTGCTGCATTTATCCTCTTCTTCATTCTTTTGGGAGCAGTTTTTGAGGAAAAAATGCGAAAAAATACTTCGCAGGCAGTCGAAAAATTATTAGACCTACAAGCAAAAACAGCAGAGGTTTTGCGTGATGATGTTTATGTTCAAATACCTCTAGAACAAGTCAAAGTTGGGGATCTCATTCGCGTTCGACCAGGTGAAAAAATTGCCGTTGATGGGACTGTGTTAGAAGGTGAAACGAGTATTGATGAATCAATGGTGACTGGGGAGAGTATTCCAGTCGATAAATCAGTTGGAGATGCTGTCATTGGTTCAACCATCAATAATAGTGGTACGATCATTTTTAGAGCCGAAAAAGTGGGCTCTGAGACTATGTTGGCTCAGATTGTAGACTTTGTGAAGAAAGCGCAAACGAGTCGTGCCCCTATTCAAGATTTGACAGACAAGATTTCTGGGATTTTTGTACCAGCAGTTGTCATTTTAGGACTTCTTACTTTTTGGGTCTGGTTTGTTTTACTTGGAGATAGCTTTGTGACTTCACTTCTCTACGGAGTTGCTGTTTTGATTATTGCCTGCCCTTGTGCACTAGGACTTGCGACACCGACAGCACTCATGGTTGGAACAGGACGAAGTGCCAAGATGGGGATTCTTCTCAAAAATGGTACAGTTCTACAGGAAATCCAAAAAGTCCAAACGGTTGTTTTTGATAAGACAGGAACCTTGACCGAAGGGAAGCCAGTAGTGACAGATGTTATTGGTGATGAAAGAGAAGTGCTAAGTTTGGCTGCTTCACTGGAAGATGTATCTCAACACCCGCTAGCTCAAGCTATTGTTAATCGTGCATCTGAACTAGGAATTAGCCTTTACCCAGTGGAAAACTTCCAAGCCTTGCATGGAAAAGGTGTGACTGGGATTATTAATGGTAAACAAGTCTTGCTTGGGAATGCTAAGCTCTTAGCTGACCTTGCTATTCCACATGATTATCAAGAACGATTTGATTTGCTTGAGAAAGAAGCAAAAACAGTTGTCTTCCTATCCGTAGATGGTCAGTTAAAAGGCTTAATTGCCTTGCAGGATGTCCCTAAGGAAAATGCCAAAGAAGCTATTGCCAAATTGAAAAAACGTGGCCTTAGAACGGTCATGCTTACCGGAGATAATGCTGGAGTAGCGCATGCGATTGCAGAGCAAATTGGAATCGAAGAAGTGATTGCAAATGTCTTGCCAGAGGAAAAGGCACATGAAATTCACAAGCTTCAAAAGAATGGCAAATTGGCCTTTGTTGGAGATGGTATCAATGATGCGCCGGCCCTCAGTGTAGCCGATGTCGGAATTGCCATGGGCTCTGGTACAGATATTGCTATCGAATCAGCAGATCTTGTCCTTACAACCAACAATTTACTAGGGTTGGCACGTGCTTTTGATATGAGTAAGAAGACCTTTAATCGTATTTTACTCAATCTTTTCTGGGCTTCTATCTATAACCTCATTGGTATTCCGATTGCAGCAGGAGTCTTTTCAGGACTTGGTTTAGTGCTCAATCCAGAACTTGCAGGATTGGCCATGGCCTTTAGTTCAGTCTCTGTTTTAATCAGTTCTCTTATGCTTAATTTTACTAAAGTCGATTAATACTCTTCGAAAATCTCTTCAAACCACGTCAGCTTCACCTTGCCGTACTCAAGTACAGCCTGCGGCTAGCTTCCTAGTTTGCTCTTTGATTTTC
>CAKPXD010000037.1 GCA_934201655.1 uncultured Streptococcus sp.
CTGTAACAGTTGATCATGTGGTAGAAATTCCTGCTCAGGAAGATGGTGTTATTGAGGCACTGCCAGCCATGGAGTTTGGTCTTTTTGCCATGAGATTAGGTGCTGGTCGTGCAGTCAAAACAGATGCTCTTGATTATGAAACAGGAATTGTTTTTGAGAAGAAAGTTGGAGAATCAGTCAAAAAAGGTGAAATTGTCGCAAAAGTATATGCAAATGGCAAAATTTCTCCGGAACTAGTTACAGATTTCCAAAAATATGTTAAAATTAAAATGAGTGATGAAACGCTAAAAATGCGTGAAATCATCGAAATTATCTCCTAATTTAAGGAAAATCCGAAATGAAATTAAATAAATACATTGATCATACGCTTTTAAAGCAAGATGCGACCGAACAACAAATCGATTGTTTGCTATCTGAAGCAAGAGAGTACGATTTTGCCAGTGTTTGTGTGAATCCTTGCTGGGTTTCGCATGCAAAAGCTGGTCTAACAGATACTGATGTCAAGGTTTGTACAGTTGTAGGTTTTCCTCTTGGAGCTACAACTTCAGCTGTCAAAGCCTATGAAACCAAAGAAGCCATCCAAAATGGTGCTGATGAGATTGATATGGTTATCAATGTTGGAGCGCTTAAGTCTGGGAATGCTGACTTGGTCGAATCAGATATTCGAGCAGTTGTTGAGGCTAGCAGTGACAAACTTGTTAAGGTTATTATTGAAGCTTGTTTGTTAACGGATGAAGAAAAAGTTCTGGCTTGCCAACTTGCTCAAAAAGCTGGTGCAGACTTTGTCAAGACTTCTACAGGTTTCTCAACAGGTGGAGCAACTTTGCCAGATGTTCAATTAATGCGTCAGACAGTTGGACCTGATATGGGGGTCAAAGCAGCTGGTGGAGCTCGTTCTTATGCAGATGCAGTTGCCTTTGTTGAAGCAGGAGCTACTCGTATTGGAACATCTTCTGGTGTTGCAATCTTAAAAGGAGAATTAGCTGATGGCGACTACTGAGTTGATTGAATTAGCGATTGAAACTAGTAAGAAAGCTTACGTTCCCTACTCACATTTTCCGATTGGCGCTGTTTTGGTAGCCAAGGACGGAAGTATCTATACAGGGGTTAACATTGAAAATGCTAGCTACCCCTTGACCAACTGTGGCGAAAGAACTGCAATCTTTAAGGCGGTCTCTGAAGGACAACGAGACTTTTCAGAATTGATTGTCTATGGTCAAACTGAAAAACCAATTTCGCCTTGCGGTGCTTGTCGCCAAGTTATGGTCGAATTTTTTAAACCAGATCTAAAGGTGACTCTAGTCGCCAAAGATAAAACGACGGTCGAGATGACGGTCGGGGAATTACTTCCATATTCTTTTACAGACTTGCAATAGTCTGTGTCACTCTCTGAGTGGCAAGGTCCTTGTGACCAATCAATCCATACTTGCAACTTAGTTGCGCATCTTATTTAGGAGGTTCAGTAATGAACAAGAAACAATGGCTAGGCCTTGGTCTAGTTGCAGTAGCAGCATTTGGACTTGCTGCATGTGGTAATCGCTCTTCTCGTAACGCAGCTTCATCTTCTTCTGATGTGAAGACTAAAGCAGCTATCGTTACAGATACTGGTGGTGTTGATGATAAATCATTTAACCAATCAGCTTGGGAAGGTCTTCAAGCTTGGGGTAAAGAACACAACCTTTCAAAAGACAATGGTTACACTTACTTCCAATCAACAAGTGAAGCTGATTACGCTAACAACTTGAACCAAGCAGCTGGAAGCTACAACTTGATTTTCGGTGTTGGTTTTGCCCTTCACAACGCTGTTGAAGAAGCAGCAAAAGAACATTCAGATAAAAACTATGTTTTGATTGACGATGTGATTAAAGATCAAAAGAACGTTGCTAGCGTTACTTTCGCAGATAACGAAGCAGCTTACCTTGCAGGTGTTGCAGCTGCTAAAACTACAAAAACTAAACAAGTTGGTTTTGTAGGTGGTATGGAATCTGAAGTTATTTCTCGTTTCGCAGCTGGTTTTAAAGCTGGTGTTGAGTCAGTTGACCCATCTATCAAGGTTCAAGTAGACTATGCTGGATCATTTGGTGATGCGGCTAAAGGTAAAACAATCGCTGCAGCTCAATACGCTGCAGGTGCAGACGTTATCTACCAAGTAGCTGGTGGTACTGGAGCAGGTGTCTTCTCTGAAGCTAAATCATTGAACGAAAGTAAAAATGAAGACGAAAAAGTTTGGGTTATCGGTGTAGACCGTGACCAAGTTGATGAAGGTAAATACACTTCTAAAGACGGTAAAGAAGCTAACTTCGTTCTTGCTTCTACATTGAAACAAGTTGGAACAACAGTTAAAGACATCTCAAACAAGGCTGAAAAAGGTGAATTCCCTGGTGGTCAAGTTATCGTTTACTCATTGAAGGATAAAGGTGTTGACTTGGCAGTGACAAACCTTTCTGAAGAAGGTAAAAAAGCTGTTGAAGATGCAAAAGCTAAAATCCTTGATGGTAGCATCAAAGTTCCTGAAAAATAATTGAAGGAAGTCATTTCTTAGGAAGCGGCCAGTGGCCGCTTCTTTAAGGATTGAGACAAATGGTTTTGTCTCAATAGAGCTTGCTAAATTTCTTTAGCAGGTTTTATTGAAACAAAATATAATTCTGAAAGGAAGAGCACATGGCACACGAAAATGTCATTGAAATGCGTGAAATTACCAAAGTTTTTGGTGAATTTGTCGCTAACGACAAGATTAACCTTGAACTTCGTAAAGGTGAAATTCATGCACTTTTAGGAGAAAATGGAGCTGGTAAGTCCACTCTTATGAACATGCTAGCGGGGCTTTTAGAACCAACTAGTGGTGAAATTGTGGTCAACGGTCAAGTTGTGGAGCTAGATTCGCCATCAAAAGCGGCTAGCTTAGGAATTGGGATGGTCCACCAACACTTTATGTTGGTTGAAGCTTTCACTGTTGCTGAAAATATCATTTTGGGGAGTGAATTGACCAAAAATGGTGTGCTAGATATTGCTCGTGCAACTCGAGAAATCAATGAGTTGTCTGAACGTTATGGCCTTACTGTGGATCCTTCTGCCAAAGTTGCAGACATCTCTGTTGGGGCTCAACAACGTGTTGAAATCTTGAAGACACTTTATCGTGGAGCAGATATTCTTATCTTTGACGAACCTACTGCTGTTTTGACGCCATCAGAAATTGATGAATTGATGGCTATCATGAAGAACCTGGTTAAAGAAGGTAAATCAATTATCTTGATTACCCATAAGTTGGATGAGATTCGTGCTGTATCAGATCGTGTTACAGTTATCCGTCGTGGTAAATCTATTGAAACAGTTGAGATTGCTGGTGCGACTAATGCTGACTTAGCTGAGATGATGGTAGGACGTTCTGTTTCCTTTAAAACTGAGAAACAGGAAGCTCAACCTAAAGAAGTTATTCTGTCTATTAAAGACCTAGTAGTAAACGAAAACCGTGGTGTTCCTGCTGTTAAAAATCTCTCACTCGATGTTCGAGCTGGTGAGATTGTCGGAATTGCCGGTATTGATGGAAATGGTCAATCTGAATTAATCCAAGCTATCACTGGTCTTCGTAAGATTGAGTCTGGTAGCGTGGAGTTGAAAGGCCAGTCTATCGTAGGTCTACATCCTCGTCAAATTACAGAAATGAGTGTAGGCCACGTTCCAGAAGACCGTCATCGCGATGGTTTGGTTTTGGACATGATGATTTCAGAAAACATTGCTCTTCAAACCTACTATAAGGAACCTCTTAGCAAGAAGGGAATCTTAAACTACACCAATATCATCGGGTACGCTAAACAGTTAATGCAAGAATTCGATGTGCGTGCTGCTAGTGAGATTGTTCCAGCATCAGCTCTTTCTGGAGGAAATCAACAAAAAGCTATTATCGCTCGAGAAGTCGATCGAAATCCTGATCTCCTAATCGTCAGTCAACCTACTCGTGGTTTGGACGTCGGTGCTATTGAGTACATTCACAAACGCTTGATTCAAGAGCGTGATAATGGGAAAGCTGTCTTTGTAGTCAGCTTTGAACTAGATGAGATTCTAAATGTCTCTGATAGAATTGCTGTTATCCACGATGGTAAGATTCAAGGGATTGTAACGCCAGAAACAACCAACAAGCAAGAGCTTGGTGTCTTGATGGCTGGTGGTGAATTGGAAAAGGAGAAGAGTGATGTCTAAAAAATTACAACAAATTTCGGTTCCTTTGATTTCTGTTATTTTAGGAATTCTACTCGGAGCCATCGTCATGTGGATTTTCGGCTACGATGCTATCTGGGGCTATGAAGAATTATTCTACACAGCATTTGGTAGTGTTCGTGGAATCGGTGAAATCTTCCGTGCTATGGGACCTTTAATTCTGATTGCCCTTGGATTTGCAGTTGCAAGTCGTGCTGGTTTCTTTAACGTTGGTCTTCCAGGACAAGCTCTCGCAGGTTGGGTTATGAGTGGCTGGTTCGCTCTCTCTTTCCCAGATTTGCCACGACCATTGATGATTCTTGCGACGATTGTAATTGCCTTAGTTGCAGGAGGGATCGTTGGTGCTATTCCTGGTATCTTAAGAGCCTACCTCGGGACATCTGAAGTTATTGTAACCATCATGATGAACTACATTGTTCTTTATGTGGGCAATGCCTTTATTCATCACTTCCCTAAAGAAATCATGCAAAGTACTGACTCATCCATTCGTGTTAGTGCAAATGCAACTTATCAGACACCATGGCTTGCTGAGTTAACTGGAAACTCTCGTATGAACATTGGGATTTTCTTTGCTATCATAGCAGTAGCGGTTATCTGGTTCTTGCTCAAGAAAACAACTCTTGGTTTTGAAATTCGTGCAGTTGGATTAAACCCAAATGCTTCTGAATACGCAGGTATTTCAGCGAAACGTACTATTATCCTATCGATGATTATCTCAGGTGCTCTTGCAGGACTTGGTGGCGCAGTAGAAGGACTTGGTACCTTCCAAAACGTTTATGTTCAAGGTTCATCATTGGCAATCGGATTTAACGGTATGGCAGTAAGCCTACTTGCTTCAAACTCACCAGTTGGAATTCTATTTGCAGCCTTCCTTTTCAGTGTTCTTCAAGTTGGAGCCCCTGGTATGAATGCTGCACAAGTACCATCTGAGCTTGTAAGTATCGTTACAGCCTCAATTATCTTCTTTGTCAGCGTTCACTACATTATCGAACGCTTTGTCAAACCAAGAAAACAACTTAAAGGAGGTAAATAAGGATGTCGATTACAACAATGTTAACCCTTATGGTTTCTTCAATGTTGATTTACTCAGCACCACTTATTTTTACAAGTATCGGAGGAGTTTTCTCCGAACGTGGTGGAGTTGTTAACGTTGGTCTTGAAGGAATCATGGTCATGGGTGCCTTTTCTGGAGTTGTTTTTAACCTTGAATTTGCTCAAGATTTGGGAGCATTAACTCCTTGGTTAGCTCTTCTAGTTGGTGTATTAGTCGGAGCTATCTTCTCGCTCGTTCACGCAGTAGCTACAGTTCATTTCCGTGCAGACCATGTCGTCAGTGGTACTGTGCTTAACTTGATGGCGCCAGCCTTGGCGGTTTTCTTGGTGAAGGTGCTTTATAATAAGGGACAAACGGATAACTTAACGCAAACTTTTGGTCGTTTTGACTTCCCAGTATTAGCTAATATCCCTGTTATCGGAGATATCTTCTTCAAGTCAACTAGTCTACTAGGTTACCTAGCAATTGCTTTCTCATTCCTAGCTTGGTTTATCCTCTTTAAGACTCGCTTTGGACTTCGCCTTCGTTCAGTTGGTGAACACCCACAAGCAGCAGATACTTTGGGTATCAATGTCTACAAGATGAGATATCTTGGAGTTGTGATTTCAGGCTTCCTTGGAGGAATTGGTGGAGCTATTTACGCTCAGTCAATCTCCGTCAACTTCTCAGTTACAACTATCGTAGGACCTGGATTTATCGCTCTTGCAGCCATGATCTTTGGTAAATGGAATCCTGTTGGTGCTATGCTTTCAAGTCTTTTCTTTGGGCTATCACAAAGTTTGGCAGTTATCGGTTCTCAGCTTCCTTTCTTGCAAGGAGTACCAGCTGTTTACTTGCAAATCGCACCATATCTCTTGACCATTGTCGTCCTAGCAGCCTTCTTTGGTAAAGCTGTTGCGCCGAAGGCAGATGGTATCAACTATATCAAGTCTAAATAACATAAAAAAACGTCAGTTGAAACTGACGTTTTATTTTTTTGGTTCCTGGTGCGTTAGGTTAAGTCCCCAAGGAATGAGATTTTCTGTTTTATTTTGGATACGTTTGATGTTGTCCTTGTGGCGTACAATTACTAGACTTGCAAGACCAATAATAATCACAGTAAAAAGTAGGTCATAACTAGTTAAAATAAATCCAAAGAGAGGAAACAGAAGGACGCCAATAATTGCAGCAATAGCAGCAGAGATACTAGAGAGGGAAATCATACTTCCTAGATAAAGAATTCCAAAGAAAATGACTGCAAGGTAAAGGCAAAAGAGAGGAGCGAAACCAAAAATAACTCCTGCGCTGGTTGCAACAGCCTTACCACCCTTAAATTTGGCAAAGATAGGGAAGGTGTGGCCGATGACTGCTAAAAGCCCAAAGACGATTGGTGAAACTCCCTGCACATGGAAGATTAGTGGAAGTAGAGTGGCCAAAGTACCTTTAAAGAAATCAATTACAAAGGTTGCCATTCCAGCTTTTTTGCCTAAGATTCGGAAGGTATTGGTCGTTCCAGTATTACCAGATCCATGTTCTCTTAGATTGATGTTAAAGAATATTTGTCCAATCCACAAACCTGAAGGAATTGAACCCAATAAATAAGCTAAAATTAATAATACTATTGTCATCATGTTTCTATTATACCATGAAATGAGAGAGAATCCGAACTAAATTTTTTTCAAACTGTGACATCTGATACTTTATCAAAGTTGATAAGTTTATCATGAGTACCATTTTTATTCAAAAATAAAAGCTAAAGTTTTAAAAATTCATGAAAGTTTCTGAAAAACTTGATTTTGTGTTTATTTATGCTATAATAGGAACAATTATTTTTAGGAGGTGGAATATGTCTTACTTATTTGAGATATTACCTAGTTTATTGAGCGGTGCGACAATGACTTTACAAGTGTTTGCAGTGGTCTTACTCTTTTCAATTCCTTTAGGTATTTTGGTTGCATTTTGCTTACAGGTCCATTGGAAACCCCTCCATTACATGATTGATGTTTATATCTGGGTGATGCGTGGGACACCCTTGCTCTTGCAGTTAATCTTTATCTATTATGTTTTGCCAAGTATCGGGATTCGACTTGATCGGGTACCAGCAGCGATTATTGCCTTCACGCTTAATTATGCAGCCTATTTTGCAGAAATATTCCGTGGAGGGATTGCAACCATTCCTCAAGGACAATATGAAGCAGCTAAGGTTTTGAAATTCAAACCTATCGATACCGTCCACTATATTATCTTGCCACAGGTGACCAAGATTGTTCTACCAAGTGTATTTAACGAGGTTATGAGTTTGGTTAAAGATACTTCTTTGGTTTATGCATTAGGTATTTCAGATTTAATCCTAGCTAGTCGTACAGCAGCCAATCGTGATGCGAGCTTGATCCCAATGTTTTTAGCAGGAGCTATCTATCTTCTTATGATTGGTATGATTACAATTTTAGCTAAGAAACTTGAGAAAAAGTTTAGCTACTATAGATAGGAGGTTATCCATGTTAGAGTTAAAAAATATCAGCAAAAAATTTGGAAAAAAAGAAATTTTATCCAATTTCAATTTAACAATTCCTGAAAAGCAGATTTTGGCTATTGTTGGACCTTCTGGTGGTGGGAAGACAACCTTGCTTAGAATGTTAGCTGGACTTGAAACCATTGATTCAGGTGAGATTTTTTATAATGGAGAATCCCTACCTTTGGATGAACTTGAAAAGCGTCACTTGTTAGGTTTTGTGTTTCAAGATTTTCAGCTTTTTCCTCACTTATCCGTTATGGAGAACTTGATTTTGTCACCCATCAAAACTATGGGGATGTCTGAAGCAGATGCCAAGAAGAAGGCAACCGACTTACTCGCTCGTCTGGGTCTCGAAGCTCATGCAGATGCCTATCCATTCTCATTATCTGGTGGTCAAAAGCAACGGGTTGCCTTAGCACGCGCTATGATGATAGATCCTGAAGTGATTGGGTATGACGAACCAACTTCGGCCCTTGACCCTGAGTTGCGTCTCGAGGTTGAAAAACTGATTCTACAAAATCGAGAATTAGGCATGACTCAGATTGTCGTGACTCACGATCTCCAGTTTGCAGAGAATATTGCTGACCAGATTCTCAAAGTAGAGCCTAAGTAGGAGGTATCTATGAATCGAATGAAAATCAGCCTTGTTTTGGTATTCTTTCTTGCTTTTTTCCTGGTAGGATGCACACAAAAAGCTAGTGATCCTAAAGTCGATAATTGGGACAAATACCAAGAACAGGGTACAATTACCATCGGGTTTGACAATACCTTTGTTCCCATGGGCTTTGAAGAAAAGAATGGGCAATATGCTGGATTTGACATTGATTTAGCACAGGCTGTTTCTGAGAAACTTGGTTTCAAGGTACAGTTTCAACCCATTGATTGGGACATGAAGGAAACCGAACTTCAAAACGGCACCATTGATGCTATCTGGAATGGATATTCCGCAACAGATGAACGCCGTGAGAAGGTTGCTTTTACTATTCCTTACATGGAAAATCAGCAGGTTCTAGTCTCTAAGAAATCTCAGAATATACAATCAGTGTCTGATATGACAGGCAAGGTTTTGGGTGCCCAGGCAGGATCTTCTGGTTATATAGATTTCGAAGCTCAGCCAGAACTCTTGAAAAACATTGTAAAAGATCAAAAAGCCAACCAATATCAGAGTTTTAACGAAGCTTTGATTGACTTGCAAAATGATCGGATTGATGCCCTTTTAATTGACCGTGTGTACGCCAATTATTATCTTGAAACTGAAGGAATTTTAGACCAGTATGAGATTTTTCCTGCTGGTTTTGAGAGTGAGTCTTTTGCAGTTGGTGTGAGACCAGCTGATAAGACCTTGTTAGCAAATTTGAATAAAGCTTTTGTGGAACTCTATCAAGAAGGTAAATTCCAAGAAATCAGCCAGAAATGGTTTGGTGAAGATGTGGCTACAAACCAAATTAAAGGAAAAGAAAACTAAGATTTTTATCTTGGTTTCTTTTTTTGATAGAGATGGTTGATGTTTTTGCTAAAAAGACTTGGGAATAGGCTTTTTAGCTAGAAAAACTTTGCAAAATCCTTAGAAAACCTGTAAAATAGTAAAGATGAACAAATAGGAGGTTCCTTGTGTCAAAAAAGGAAATCAATATTAACAATTATAATGATGATGCCATCCAGGTGTTAGAAGGGTTGGATGCGGTTCGGAAACGTCCAGGGATGTATATCGGATCGACTGACGGTGCTGGTCTCCACCACCTTGTATGGGAAATCGTCGATAATGCTGTCGATGAGGCCTTGTCTGGATTTGGTGACCGGATCGATGTGACCATTAATAAGGACGGAAGTTTGACAGTTCAAGACCACGGACGTGGAATGCCGACTGGAATGCACGCTATGGGAATTCCAACGGTTGAGGTTATCTTTACCATCCTTCACGCCGGAGGAAAATTCGGTCAGGGTGGTTATAAGACATCAGGAGGTCTCCACGGAGTTGGATCTTCTGTCGTCAATGCCCTCTCTAGTTGGTTAGAGGTAGAAATTACTCGTGATGGAGCAGTTTATAGACAACGTTTTGAAAATGGAGGCAAGCCAGTAACAACTCTTGAAAAGGTTGGAACGGCACCAAAGTCAAAAACAGGTACCAAAGTGACCTTCATGCCAGATGCCAGTATCTTTTCTACGACAGACTTCAAGTACAATACCATTTCAGAACGTCTCAATGAGTCAGCCTTTCTCTTGAAGAATGTAACCTTGTCATTAACGGACAAGCGAACAGATGAAGCAATCGAGTTCCATTATGAGAACGGGGTACAAGACTTTGTTTCCTACCTCAACGAGGACAAGGAAACCTTGACGCCAGTCCTTTACTTTGAAGGGGAAGACAATGGTTTCCAAGTAGAAGTAGCCCTCCAGTATAATGATGGATTTTCAGATAACATCTTGTCCTTTGTCAATAACGTCCGTACCAAGGATGGTGGAACGCATGAGACAGGACTCAAGTCAGCCATCACCAAGGTTATGAATGATTATGCACGTAAGACGGGTCTCCTCAAAGAAAAAGATAAAAATCTTGAAGGGTCAGATTACCGTGAAGGATTGGCGGCCGTTCTTTCTATCTTGGTTCCGGAAGAACATCTTCAGTTTGAAGGACAGACTAAGGACAAACTTGGGAGTCCACTAGCTCGTCCAGTTGTAGATGGGATTGTGGCTGATAAGTTGACTTTCTTCCTCATGGAAAATGGGGAATTGGCTTCAAATCTGATTCGTAAAGCAATCAAGGCTCGTGATGCCCGTGAAGCAGCACGAAAAGCGCGTGATGAGAGCCGAAATGGCAAGAAAAACAAAAAAGACAAGGGCTTACTTTCTGGTAAATTAACGCCAGCCCAGTCTAAAAATCCAGCCAAGAACGAACTCTACTTGGTCGAGGGAGATTCTGCCGGTGGATCTGCCAAACAAGGACGTGATCGTAAGTTCCAGGCTATCTTGCCTCTTCGTGGTAAGG
>CAKPXD010000038.1 GCA_934201655.1 uncultured Streptococcus sp.
GTTCTCGATAAGAGTGACGCTTTTATGGCGGATGGCCACCTGCATTTGGTAGCAGCTCCTGGCTCTGGAAAAACAACTCTGGGGATTGAATTTATTAGGCATTTTTCTACCCCCTCATTCTTTTCTTCCCAGTCACCATTCGTAGAATAATTTGGAAGCCTTACGTCCGGCCTTCCCTAACTTAAAGATGATCTCCCTCACCGTTGCACCTCCTTACGAAGAAGGTTTTTGAGAACACTAGCATGTGTGGTGAGATTGATGAGGAATTTACCGTTCCAGAATTGTTTAAGGAGATAGTCTTTGTCTACTTCTCCTTTTCAACTAAGAAAGAACAAGCCCAGTTGGTTGTCTTTAACTAACAAATAGGAGCTCACCTTCACCAAGAAGCAAGTTACGTCGAATTTAAAATAATAGTTCATTTAACTAAAAAAATTCTAGTAGATTTGAGATTCTACTAGAATTTTTCATTATCTGACACCAATCAAAGACTCGCCTTCGTCCATATCCTTGTACGGTGGGGACAGCTCTTGACTTTTCAAATAAATACCTTGGGTTTCAATTTTTCTCATTACTTTTCAAAATCTGATAAATGACCGTATTTCTCATCTAAACCACGGCTGAACCACCGGCCGTTTAGAACTTGAGAAATGAGAACTTCTTTTCTTTCCTGACTAATACTACTGTCAGATGCAATTTCTTCCAATACCGTTTGATAAGTATAGTCTTTTGCTCCCATTTGTGCACTCGCTTTTGCTTTATCAGCATTTAGAAAGAGTGTATTCTGCTGGCTATCTTGCGTCCAGGCCTTCCATTCTGGTAAACCTTCACCATTTGGATTGCCATTTGAAATAAATTGATAGATATAATCCTGTAAGACTTTGGAAAGTTCTTTTGCTCCTTTCGATTCATAGGCTTTCCCTACTAGATTTTTATAATTCTCATTATTTTGATCAAAAAGTGGTACAAAAACACCGTGGAAGGAGCCAAATGTGGCCATTGGTTGACCAACCACTTGTTCATTCTCTCCAAATTTTACTTCAGTTGTATAAATTGGGGCTTTATAATTAGAAATCATCTTTTCAGCAGATTCCTGAGCATTGAAAAGACTATAGAGTTTACCTCCGTACTTATTAACAAAGGCATAATCACTTACAGCCGGTTCCTGATTCATCGTTTTTGCTTCTTGATTCTTAGCAAAGTATTTATCAAAATAAGCGAATAAAGAAAACTCATTTCCTCCTGTTAGCATCAGAAGCGGAACCTGATTATAATTTTTTGTATTAAATCCTTCTTTTGGTAAAACTGTTCCGTCCGTGTAGAGGTGTGGAAAGACACTCATACGTATTCCAGCATTCCCCATGAGCGGAGCCAAACGTTTCGCATCTAACGATACCAAATAATCATGGACTTCTTTCTCACTAGTTAAGAGCCATGCTTTCGCTTCTTCAAGAGTAGTCTTTTTACCATCTTCAACAACTAGAGGAGCTAAGGCTTCTGCAAATACTTGTTGACTCTTTTCTTCGTCAGCTAATGTCATTCCTCCACTAAAGGAAATCGCCTTATCAAATTTTCCTTTGAAAATTGGGGAAATCAGCATGGCCATCACATCACGACCTCCAGCTGAGAAACCGGAGATAGTAACATTTTTACTGTCCCCACCGAATTCTTCAATATTATGACGTACCCAGTCCAAGGATTTAGCAATATCTAGAAGAGTATAGTTTCCTGAATTTTCCTCGTCACTTCCTGTCTTTAACGAAGGTAATGGATTAAACCCTAGGACTCCCAAACGGTAATTGATCGATACAAAGATTGCATCATGATTCTTTACAAAAGAAACACCTGATAATTCCTCTGATTTTCCTGACTGGTTATTCCCACCATGAATGTAGACTAAAACAGGGAGCTTTTCTTTTTCAGATTTTGGTCGGTAGATATCCAGATTAAGGGCATTTTCACTTCCAATTACACCATCAGCAGATGACTGTAACGCCACTTGACCAGATTTTGTTGCATCACGCTCTCCTTTCCATTTTTCAGGATCTGTGGGGGCCTTAAAGCGATGCTCTCCTGAAGTATCACCTCCATAAGGTACTCCCTTCCAAGTTAAAACACCATCATTTTCAGCTCCCTTGACAGCTCCATAGGCTGTCTGACGAACAGTTAAATCCTTCTCCTTATTTTGAACCTGATCTTTAGCACAGGAAATTAAGAGAAAAGGAAAAACAAAAACTACTGCTAATCTAGCTATTTTTTTAACATTCATTGAATATACTCCTTCTATAAATTATTACAAACATTTTATAACTGATAAGTCTTCTTAATTCATAGTGACCTCCCTGATAATTTTTTTAGTACAATTCTCTCATAAGGAACATACATTCTAACTATTTCCTGTCAAAACAGAAAAAACCTAAACACACACCAAATAAAAAGCAAGATTTTGCTTTATATCTCGTATTTGTTTAGGTTTTGCCTGCATAATCAGTAACAATCCATAGTTTTATTATATCAGAATCCCTATAGAATGCAAGCGCTTTCTTTGTCGGAATCCAAATTTTTAAGTAAATAAGTAAAAAAGAAAAGCATCTTAAAACTAATTTCATTAAATAAACAGTTGAGAGGAAACCATATTTACAGCTTCCTCTTAACTGAATGAACTGGAAAGCTCAATCCTCTCCTCTAGCGATGAACTGCTCATCCCCTTCCGGAATACCACTTTCATCTTCTATATACCGTTCTACTTCCATTATTAAGTCATGCTTCTGGCGGAGATCTAAGATTCTCTGCATCGTTGCCGATTGATGATGAAGATCAAGGGCTTCTTGATTTGCCCACTGATCGATCAATAAGATGGTCTCCTTATCCTCTAATGGAAGAAAATAGTCGTATCTGAGATTCCCTTCTTTGCTTCGAATCTCGGCTACAATGCCACTTTCCATCATCTCTTTGGCAAAAGCAATAGCAGCTCCATCTTTTCCTTTGTAATAGATATTGACTGTTAAAACCATTTTATTTCTCCAATTTCACTTTTTTCTTTTGTTTAAAACAAGTCTGAGGTTTGTCTCAGACTTGTCGACTTATAAGGAGCAAATTAGTCATAAAGTGACTCACCATTACTTGCAATTACTTCCTTGTACCAGTCAAAGGATTTCTTCTTATACCGAGCTAGAGTACCTGAGCCATCATCATTGCGGTCTACATAGATAAATCCGTAACGTTTGCTCATTTCTGCAGTAGATGCAGATACAAGGTCGATACAACCCCAAGTCGTGTAGCCCCAAAGTTCTACACCATCTTCGATCGCTTCTCCCACCTGTTGCAAGTGCTGTTTCAGATAATCAATACGATAATCATCATCTACTGTTGGACCGCTTGGACCTTCTACCAAGACATCTTTAGCTCCAAGTCCATTTTCTACGATAAAGAGTGGCAATTGATATCGATCATAGAAATCATTCAATACGAGGCGTAGGCCAACTGGGTCAATTTGCCATCCCCACTCAGAGCTAGCAAGGTAAGGATTGCTCACCCCACCAAGAAGATTTCCCATACCTGATTCATAGTTTTCAGGATCGTGGGCTTGCACCACACTCATATAGTATGAGAAGGAAATAAAGTCAACCGTATTTTCTGCTAGTAATTCGGCATCACCGTCAGCAAATTCAATGGAAATATCATTTTCACGGAAGTAACGATTGATGTAAGCTGGGTATTTCCCACGCGCATGAATATCGGAGAAAAGATAGTTTTGATTTGAGAACTCTCGAGTCGCTAGAACATCCTTAGGGTTCGGTGTCATTGGATAAGCTGGCATAGCCAATACCATACAACCAATCTTGAAATCAGGATTAATTTCATGACCTACTTTAGTTGCTAAGGCTGAAGCTACCAATTCATGGTGAACAGCTTGATACAGATCTTGTTTTGACAACTCTTCAGCTGGTGTAGCAATCCCACCACTCATGAAAGGTGCATGAAGCACAGAATTGATTTCGTTAAAGGTAAGCCAGTATTTCACCTTATCCTTGTAACGGTTAAATACTGTGCGAACATAGCGTTCGTAGAAACTGATCAAATCTCTGTTAACCCAGCCATTATACTGACGAGCCAAGTGAAGAGGTGTCTCATAGTGAGAGAGCGTCACCAAAGGTTCGATACCATACTTAGCCAATTCGTCGAATAAGTCATCATAGAATTTTAGGCCTGCTTCGTTTGGTTCCAACTCATCCCCATTTGGGAAAATTCGTGACCAAGCAATAGATGTCCGGTAAACCTTAAAGCCCATTTCTGCAAATAGAGCAATATCTTCTTTGTAGCGATGGTAGAAATCAATCCCCTCTAGTTTTAAGTTGTCAGGAGTAGGCTCTTCTGTAATCAGAGGATTGTGATCTCCAACTTTAGCTGGAACTCCTCCTTTTGGTGTCACATCTTGAACAGAAAGTCCTTTTCCATCAACATTATAAGCACCTTCATATTGATTGGCAGCAGTCGCGCCACCCCATAAAAAATCTGTTGGAAATTTAGCCATATTCTTTCTCTTTTCTTTTGTTGTTGCTTTTATTATAATAAAACCAGAATCAATCGTCTTACACTAAACTATTCATTACTGATACTATTCTCACAAAAGGAAAAACTCATGCTCAACTTAGGACAACTTCACAAAAACATCCCCTACAAGAACGATCTCACTCCTTATTCCATTACGCGAACCATCATGGAAGATGGGCAACCCGATATTCTCTTTCATTGGCATACAGATATGGAAGTTGTCTATATCCATAAAGGGCAGGCAAAATTTCATATTGACGATGACTACTTCAACAGTGAGGAAGGCGATATTATCCTTATCCGTCCCAACGCCCTCCATTCTATCCATCCGATTGGTAGGAACTATCACTTTATGGATGCGATCAACTTCCATCTAGATTTGTTAGGCTATTCAACCCTAGACTATGCTTCGATTAACTACCTCCAGCCTCTTTACAATGGACAGTTGGACTTTGATCGTGTCATCAAACCTCATCAAAAGGGCTATGTCGAGATCCGAAAACTTCTTATAGAAGCTATGGAAATCGGTTATTTTCGCGAAAGCTTCTTTGAGTTAGAGTTAAAGAGCAAACTCTTATCTCTTCTCCAACTGCTCTTTAAACATGGCTATGTCCACTCCAAAGAACAGACTCATGATGCTTATCGACGAGAGGAAAAGATTCGGACGATCATTGACTATATCAATGCCCATTACCAAGAGGAACTTACCATTGATCACTTGGCATCGATTTGTAGCTATAGTCCCACCTACTTCATGAATTTCTTTAAGAAAAATCTAGGGGTTAGTTGCATCGATTACCTCATCTCCTACCGTTTACGTAAGGCAACAGAGCTCCTCCAACACTCTAGTCTCTCCATCCTAGAAATTGCTTCTGAAGTCGGCTTTAGCAACTTATCCAACTTCAATCGCCAGTTCAAAAAAGCCTACCATATGACTCCTCGTCAATATCGAGAAAACACAAAAATATAGGAAGCAAGCTTAGGAAAGTATCATTATTTGACAGTATATCAGTAGAATCTTTAAGTTTTAAAAGGTAAGATCAAAGTATCGTATAAAGGAGGACAGAATGAGCAAGATTATTTTCCTTGATGTTGATGGGACTATTGTTGACTATGACAATCATATTCCTGATTCTGCCAAAATAGCCATTCGAAAAGCACGTAAAAACGGACATCTCGTCTATGTTTGTACAGGCCGAAGTAAAGCAGAAATGCCAGATGACATTTGGAATATCGGTTTTGATGGTATGATTGGAGGAAATGGTTCTTATATTGAAGATAAGGAGCAAGTTCTCTTCCACCAGTTGATCCCATATGAAACGGCCAAGAGAGCCGTCGATTGGTTACAAGCAAGAGGTTTAGAATTTTATCTTGAAAGTAACAATGGACTCTTTGCGAGTCGTCATTTCCGTGAAGCTGCAAGACCAACTCTTCGGACTTATGCGTTAGGAAAAGGAGCCAGTGAAGAGCAAGTCCTACATATGGAGCCAGAAGATGCCTTGCATGGCTTAATCTACGGTGGAGAGCTCTACAGAGAGGATCTCAATAAAATTAGCTTCATTCTCCATTCCTACCAGGATCATTTGGATTCCAAGGAAGCCTTTCCAGAACTGAAAGCAGGAACCTGGGGAGGACGGGGGGAAGATGCTCTCTTTGGAGACTTAGGTGTAAAAGATATTCATAAAGCCTATGCAGTCGATGTCATTCTCCGGCATCTTGGTGCCCATCGTGAAGATACCATCGCTTTTGGTGACGCCAAAGTAGACATTCCCATGCTCCAAGCCTGTCAGATTGGTGTGGCGATGGGGAATGGTGGCCCAGAGATCCTCGCTATAGCTGATTTGATTACCGACGACGTCCGGGAAGATGGTCTTTATAATGCATTTGAAAAACTAGCTCTATTCTAAGGAGGATTGTATGATAAAAACTCTCTATCTCATGCGCCATGGACAAACCCTTTTTAACCAACGTCATCTTATTCAGGGATGGTGCGATTCACCTCTAACTGACCTGGGAATCTACCAGGCTCAGATTGCTGGAAATTATTTTAGTGAACAAGGGATCCATTTTGACCAGGCCTTCAGTTCAACATCTGAACGAGCCTGTGATACTTTGGAAATTACAACCAATGGGCAAGTCTCTTATCAACGAATCAAAGGCCTCAAGGAATGGAATTTTGGAGTGTTCGAAGGAGAGAGTGAGGACCTTAATCCTGCTCTACCCTACAAAGACTTCTTCGTTCACTACGGAGGAGAATCTCAACAAGAAGTTCAAGACCGCATCAACCAGACTATTCAAGAGCTGATGGAAAAAACAAGTGGAGATACAATTCTTATGGTATCTCATGGAGGCTCCATTGCTAATTTTGCTAGAGCCTGGCAACAATATTGGCAAACTGATATCACATCTCGAATGACCAATTGTTGCATCCTCAAGTTCACCTACTCAGACCATATTTTTTATTTAGAGGATGTTATTCATCATGATTTCAGTGGCTGGACAGGTGATGAAAACTAGACAAAAAAATCATAAACCGCGTGTGTTTATGATTTTTTCATTTTACGGATCCGAGACAGATGAATCGTCAGGTAAAGTTGCTCATCATCTGATACTTGGTAATTTCTAGTTTGTTTGAGGTGATGGGCTATTTTTTCTGTCGTAGCATAAGCAATTGGATACTTACACTTGAGCATGTCGAACATCTCATTATCTTCCATCTCCCGATAGCCTGTGTCTGTTAAGACCCTCTCACAGAAAAATTTCAGATGAGTTATAAAGCGTTGGACATAGATATCCTCTTCATCCAGTGGAATCTCCAAGCTATATTTGACAATAGTCATGATTTCTTCCATTAGTTGGGTTAGATCACGTGCATTGGAGTCCCCCTGTTGCAACTCGCTGTTTACCAAGGTCAAGGCCATAAAACCAGCCTCATCATCTGGTAACTCTTGTCCTAAATAGGTACTAAGAAGTTCTTGAGCATAACGCCCGACTTCATATTCCTTAGGGAAGAAACGCTTGATATCCCACATCAGAAAATTTTTCATAAAAAAGCCATCACGTACTCGTTGCTCAACCCCGTACATATGGTCCGCTAGACTTAAAAATGCCTTATCCTTGAGAGGAATCTCTAGTTTAGCCTTGGCAAAAGAAATCGTCTTATCCGCTAATACCAAAAGTTCTACCGGAAGTTCTACAAATAGTTCATGACTTTCTTTTGATAGGACATAGCGTTTTTCAACAGCTGAATCGTCTAATTCTTCTCCCACTTTTTTTCCAAAGGCAAGACCTCGTCCCATGACGATGACTTCTTGGTCCTTTTCTTCAGACAACACCACATTGTTATTAAAAATTTTAAGAATAATCATGTCGTTTTCCTTGTTTTTTCCTACCTCTAGTATATCACAAAGAAAGAGCATAGGGAACGGGTTCCCTACGCTCTTGATTTCTAACGAATTTCGAGGAGATTTTGCCCTAAGTCGACTTGACCACTTGCCAGTGTTTCTACTGTTTCATGGTCTGCAGAGTTTGTAACAATGACTGGTGTCACTACTGAGTATCCAGCCTCTTTAATTGCTTCGATATCAAAGGTGAGAAGCAATTGGCCTTTTTTCACTTTAGAACCTTGGACAACGTGAGCTGTAAATCCTTTGCCATCCAACTCTACGGTATCCATCCCTACGTGGATGAGTAGTTCAGCTCCATCATCTGTCGCCAAACCGATCGCATGGTTAGTTGGGAAAAGCAAGCGGATAGTTCCGTCAGCTGGCGCTACCACTTCACCAACAGAAGGTTCGATAGCAACACCTTGACCCATAGCTCCACTCGCAAAGACTGCATCTGGAGTTTCTGAAAGTGGAACCACTTTACCTGTTATCGGGCTACCAACAACTTGTGGAGTCACTTCTGACTTTGTTTCTTCTTTATCAGTTGTTTGAGCTACAGCAGTAGAATCTCCGAAAAGATTTGGAATCTTCACTAATTGCGTCAAAGCAAAGCCTAATGCAAAGTTGGCTACAATCGCAATCAAGAAATGAACAACTGTCATGCCATTTCCAGCTTCAATGAAGGACGGAATCGCAAAGAGTCCCATTCCCCCCATTGTTTGCATTTTGACATCAAAGAAGGATAAGTAAGCACCCGTTAATGCACCTGAGATACAGGTCATGATAAATGGGGTACGCATTGGCAAAGTAATCCCATAAATAGCAGGTTCTGTCACCCCAAAGAGGGCTGAAATAAAGGCTGGAATGGACAGTTGACGAACCTTCTCTTCTTTCGTACGCATCATGATATTAATAAGGGCACCTGCTTGTGCAAAACAGATCGCGATAGAAGCAACCAAGATGACCCCTGGACCCTTTTGTAATTCTAAAATAGCCAATGGTACCAAGCCCCAGTGAAGACCAAACATAACCAAAACTTGCCATGTTGCACCGAGGATAATGCCATAAATGACTGGATTGAAACCATAGATTCCTGTAAAGACTGCTCCTACTAAATCAGAAGCCCAAGACATCACTGGACCAATCACAAGGAAAGCCAATGGTACGATTACCAATAGAGTAAAGAATGGAACAATAAAGACCTTGACAACATCTGGAATGATCTTTTTGAAGAATTTTTCAATTTTAGACCCTGCCCATACTGCTGCAATAATTGGAAGAACCGTTGACAAATAACTTGAGGTTGGGAAAATAATTGGGATTCCAAAGAAAGTTGAGAAAATTTTAGATTCAATTGGAGTCCCACCAAATAAGGTATAAAGTGGTTTGTCAGCTGTAAAGCTTGCAGCAATGTTTGGATACACCAAGGCAAAGCCAATCGCTAAAGCTGTAAATGGATTCATCTTGAAGCGTTTAGCAGCCGTGAGAGCCAAAATCAATGGAAGAAATTGAAAAAGTCCATCTCCTGCTGCATTCAGAATCACGTAGGCACCGTCTGTTTTATCAACACCAAGTGCTACCATGATGGCTACCACACCTTTGATCATACCGGCTGCAGATAAGGTACCAAGCATTGGCTGGAAGAGTCCTGATACGAGCGCAATAAAGCGGTCAAACAGATTTCCTTCGATGACATCATCATCTGCATCCACACTGCCTTCACCGGCAATACCAGCAACTTTCAGTACTGTGTCATAGACATCCGGTACATGATTTCCAATTACGACTTGGTACTGTCCTCCAGCCTGCACGACTGTAACGATACCCTCTCGTTTCATTAAATAGTCCGTATCCGCCTTTGATTCATCCTTCAACGAAAAACGTAAACGCGTCACACAGTGAACTAGTTTGGTAATATTTTCTTTACCACCGACATGTGCGACAATATCCTGAGCTAATTCTGTATAATCCTTAGCCATTATGGAACCTCCTAATTTTTTTGGGTCACTTGCTTGTTTCCTATTCAGAAAATAGGAAACAAAAAAACCTAAACAGATACCTAACAGAAAACAGACGTAAAAAGACTGATTTCTATCTTGTATATGCTTAGGTTTTGCCTGCATGACCAGTAACAATCCATGAACTTAGTATAACACATAAAATTAAAATTGCAAGCGCTTTTATAAAATAATTATAAAATTTTGTTCGTTTTATATTTCTTTACATCAAGGAATTCCTTTAAAAATCAAGAAAAATACGCTATTAAAATTTTAGGAAAGCACTTCTATTTTTCATCTAATAAAAAAATCTAGTAGAAAACAATTCCTACTAGACCTTTTTCACTAATTAATCACAATCATAGCCTTAATAGTCTTGCGTTCGTCCATATCTTTATAGGCTTGGTCGATTTCTTCTAAACTATAGCTGTGCGTAAAGACGCGTCCTGGATTGATATCTCCATCAAGGACAGCCTTGAGCAAGAACTGCTTGTCATAGGTGGTAACCGAAGCTGCTCCACCTGCCACAGAAATATT
>CAKPXD010000039.1 GCA_934201655.1 uncultured Streptococcus sp.
CAGTCAATTTTTGCAAGTGGTCAAGGTGAAGACCTTTCCAGTTTGCTGGGTAAGGACCGTGGATGTTACCGATACCAGCTGCCAAGAAGTCGATACCAGTTGCAACCATTGCTTTAGCGTCTTCGATTGGAGCCAATTCACCTTTACCGATGATTCCGTCTTCTTCACCACCGATAGTACCAACTTCAGCTTCTACTGAGATACCTTTAGCGTGTGCTTTTTCAACAACGTCTTTAGCCAATTTAAGGTTTTCTTCAACTGGAAGGTGTGAACCGTCAAACATGATTGAAGTGTAACCAACTTCGATACACTCAAGTGCATCTTCGTAGTGACCGTGGTCAAGGTGGATAGCTACTGGTACAGTGATACCCATTGATTCTACAAGGTTAGCGATCAAGTTGCGAGCAACTTTGTAACCACCCATGTATTTAGCAGCACCCATTGAAGTTTGGATCAAAACTGGAGCTTTTTTAGCTTCTGCTGCACGCAAGATAGCTTGAGTCCACTCAAGGTTGTTTGTGTTAAATCCACCAACTGCATAACCGTTGTCACGAGCTGCTTGGACAAATTTTTCTGCTGAAACGATTGCCATTTTATCAGGCCTCCTGTATATTTTTATGGGATATCCCATTTACATTGTTCATTTTATCACTTTTTGATAAAAAAATCTAGTTTTTCCTGTAGTTTAGATTGAATTTCTTCTATCTAAAAATATGGAACTCTCCTCAAAGTCCTAATTTTATAGGTCTTTAGGTAGGTTCATATAAAAGACTAAGTGGTCTTCATATCTTTCAAAGCGATAGTCAATTTCTTCATTTTCTAATAAACTTTTGACTACGAATAGTCCCAAACCAGCTCCCTTACTTTGGCGACTAGAAGTCGTAAAGGATTGTTCAAACTTATCTTGCTCTTCGGTTGTACAGGTGTTTTCAATGAAAAACCAGCCATCTTCTATCCCAATTTTTAGATAGCCTCCTTGGACAGAGTGTTTCACCGCATTACTGATAAGGTTGGAAAGAATCAGCTTGAGTACTGAAGGATTTAGATAAACGTGCTGATCAGTTAGTTGGTTCTCTACTGAGATTTTTCTCTCCTTGGCTAACAAGTCATAGTCCTTCAATAGAAGATTGGTCATATCCAGAAGATTGATTTCTTCCTTCTTATCTCGCAATTCCTGTACCGAAGAAAGGGATAGAATTTGCTGGACATGGTGACTTAAGTCATCCACAATTCCTAGAGAAACTCCAAGGTAATGGTCTCTATCTTTATAACGTCCGATATTGGCTTGCATATTCTCCAGAAGAATCTTCAGACTAGCAAGAGGTGTCTTGAGTTCATGGGAAGCTCCTCGCAAAAACTCAACCTTCATTTTTTCTAGCCGGAGAATAGCTTCATTCTTTTCATGTAAGTCCGCAATAACGGTCAAGAGATGCTGATAGAGGCTATTGATTTGCTCCTTGAGATCCCCAATCTCGTCCTTAGAATCCACGCGCAACCTCACTTCTGCATCTAAATCCATCATCCGTCGAGTCACTCGTTTGATTTCCAAAATAGGAGCAACAATGGTTCTAGCATAGATAAAGGCAATGAGGAGCGAAATGATGAAAGACGCTAATAAAGTATAAGGCAGAAATTGAAGACTGATATCTTCTGCTTCTTTCTGCAAATCCATAGAAGCTAAAAACTGTAAGGTCATCGTCTGACCATCCTTAGTTTGAACTTCTCTTTCCTCAATAACCAAGGAGGCCGTTTGCCGTTGTTTATCAATGGGAAGATTATCATTGACTTCCAACTTATCCTGAGTCATCTCTCCCTTGATGGATCCCTTAATATCACTACTTTGAGAATAAAGATCAAGGACTTCCTGGATAGTTTGACTGTCCTTTCCTTGGAGGGATTGTGCAATTTCGGTAGCCTTGAGGCCTATGCTCTCCTGACGGTGACTGAGATAGGTCAGGGGAAAGAGGAAATAGATGGCTAAATGCAAACAAATAACCAAGGTAGAAAATACCGAGAAGGTATAGATAAAAATTTTTTTAAATAAACCTGAACGTCTCATTTTCTCTCCAATTTATAACCAACATTGCGCACGGTAAGAATACAGTCTAAATCCAATTTTTTCCGTAGTTCCTTGATATAGACATCAATCACTCTGTCAAAAGGAACCTCATCTGTCATCTTCCATACAGCATCGATAATCTGCGACCGTGTTAAGGCTCGACCTTCATTTTTAACCAGATAGTTTAAAATTTCCAGTTCTTTTGCATTCACTGCAACTTCTTGATCAGCCACTTTGGCACTATAGCTGTCAAAGTCTACCTCGGTGTCCCTATAGGTAAAAATACGACTTACATCATAATAACGTTTAAAGATGGCATCCACTCGTACTTTTAACAAAGATAGAGAAAAAGGCTTTTCCAAATAACCATCAGCCAATGCAGCAAAGGCACTCATCTTATATTCTTCGTCCTGAAAGGCTGTCAACATCAAGACAGGAACTTGACTACTTTTTCGGATTTCTGACAAAACCTCTAAACCATTGAGTTTAGGCATTTGAATATCTAAGAGAACCAAGGCAACTTGGTGATTGGAAAATTGTTCTAAGGCCTCAAGGCCATCTGCTGCCTGAATGGTTTCATAGCCACAATCCGTCAAATAGTCACTAATTCCCTCGCGGATCATGTCTTCATCTTCTACAATTAGAATTTTCATATAAATCCTTTTCTATCAAAAATGCTACCTATATTATATCTCATTTGAATGAGAATAGGTAGCATGTTTTTTATTCACTATCCAACAAGAGTTCTTTTGGTTGTTTAAAGAGGAGATTGCTTGAAGCAAGTGCCATAACTAATACTACAAGAACTAAGCCAAGTACAAAGATGATAGCAAAGTCAGAAGGTTGAATGGAAATATCCAGACTTGAAAGTGTCTTACTAAAGCCGTCAACTTCTGCACCACCACCAAGATTAGAGGCTTGGGCTGCCTTACTAGCCTGCTTAGCCACATCTGATGTGACATTTGCAAGAACTGTATTTCCAATAGTACGAGCAGTATAGTTAGCTAAGAAGTAAGCTGAAATTAGTGCTGGAATTGCAATCATAACTGCTTCTGTGATAAATTGACCTAGAATACTTGCTTGTTTTAGACCAATGGAAAGGAGAATTCCAACCTCTTTACGACGGGCGTTAATCCATAGTGTCAGTAAGAGAGCCAGTAGAAGAGCTGAGAAGCTCAAGCTACCCCAGAAGAGAAGATTAGCCATCTTGTACATACCTGAGATAGATTGTTCGAGGGCAGGATAGTTAGATGAACTCTTAATCAAGCTATACATCTTCCAGTTGATGCCGTTGATAGACCCTAGTTCTTGCATGACAGTATCTAGATTTTTATCTCCAGCCACAAAGAAGGTAGCATCTCCATAAATAGCTGTATCTTCTGTATAACCATAGAGTTGGGCTGCTGTGTGAATATCTGTGATAGCTGTATTCTCATAAAGTTCTTGTGAGTAAGTTACAGCAGATTTGTTGTGTCCATCAAAAAGTCCTTTGATCGTTACTTCTACTGTTTCCTTTGCTCCTTTTTCATTATCTGCATCGTAGATATTGGAGTTCAGTTTGACCTTATCTCCTACCTTCCAGCCATGTTTAGCAGCCAAATCTTTGTGCATGAGAATCTGGTATTTGTCGTCATTGGTTAAATGCTCACCTTCGACCAGTTTGTAAGAGCCTGACACAAATTTGTCCTCTTTAGAAGAGTCATTGACACCTGTTATCATCAAGCTACTTCCAAAACGTTGTGCTCGATCTGCAGTTAAATTTTTCTTGGTTTCAGGCGTTTCAATCAGTTCATAGCCTGTCAAATCACCGATAGCATTAATCCGTTTAATGTAGGATTCAATGGCCTTATTCTCGGTAATTTTTTTGATATCTTCACCCTTGATATTCCCAGCACCACGTGGAGTTCCTTGGTTGACCCTACGATTGATTTGCATGGAGAAACTATTGGTGATATTTTTAAAGGTTTCTTGAGAAGCCTTGGCTGTCGCACCCTTGATAGACAAGCCGACCAAACTCAAACTAGCCATCAAGAGAATGATAAGAAAGATCACAATAGACTTGAAAAATTTTCTTGTGACATAGGCAAATGCGTTGTGTAACATAAGATTCCTTTCTAGATTTACTTCCGTTTTTAATATGTTTAAAAGTTTTAGTTACTATTTTTCCTTGTTTCAGTCAATTTCTTATTCTTCAATTCCAGTGTAATATCTGATGCTTGCGCCACTTCTTTACTGTGGGTAACGACAATTACACATTTACCTGTTTTCTCAGCAAGTGATTTGAGCAGTTCGATAATATCTCCGGCAGTTTTAGGGTCCAGATTTCCTGTTGGCTCATCAGCTAGAATAACTGGAGCTTCTGATACCAAACTGCGAGCGATGGCTACACGTTGTTGTTGACCACCTGATAACTGGAGAACGTTCCGCTTGATCTGACTTTCATCCAAACCAAGCTCAAGAAGTGTATCCTTGCTTGCTTTTTTGTTGACCAAGCGGATATTTTCCAGCGGAGAAAGATAATCTATCAAGTTATAGTTTTGGAAAACCAAAGAGATATGGTGCATTCGGTGATAAGAATATCCTTGTTCACGAATATCCTTGCCTTCGAATAGGATAGCACCTTCGACTGGGCTATCAAGTCCTGCTAATAGAGATAAGAGTGTGGATTTTCCAGCTCCTGATTCTCCGATAATACTATAAAACTTACCAGGTTCAAAATCATAATTGATTTTATATAATACTGCTTCTGCAGTGTTCTTGTAACGATAAGTAAGATCTTGTAATTGTAGTAAAGTCATAATTTCTCCTTCATTAACTAATAGATGATAAAATTTCCTTAGGTGATTTTCTAAATAAAAATAGGAAACAAAGTGCAACTGACAAGCAGCTGATTATAAGTAGGAAGATATAAGATTCTCCAAATGATAGAAGACTTGTTGTAAGATTCGTTGCTTTTGCCAGAGTATCTTGTAGGGCAGCTTGGTCGCCACTTGCTAGTACAGTCTTCAAGAGATAGGAAGTAATGGCATTTCCTGCAAGAAATGCTGGTAGAATCGCTGCCAATGAAACTAGGATGACTTCCAGGCAGAATTGGCTAAAGATTGCTATTTTCCCTTTACCTAGTGCCAATAAAATACCAACCTCGTAGACTCGCTCTCGTAACCAAAGTGACAAGACCAAAACCAGCGCTCCCACACCAGCGATCATAATGCCATAGAGGAAAATCTGTAGGAAGGTTTGGAAGGTCGAAACCGAATCCTTGATTTGTTCAAAAGCCTTATTTTCCTTTTCAACTTGATAACCTTTCGTTTCCAGAGATAACTTTTCAACCTCTTGAATGATACTATCCATATCTTTTGGATTTTCTAGATAGAAACGAGCGGCAGTTACTTGAGCTTCCTTATTTCCAAGAAGAGTTTGGCTACTTTCGTAGTCTGTATAGACCGTATTTTCACTAAAGTCTGATGATAGACCGGTAAATTTCTCTTGTTTTTTACCTGAGAAAATACCGACTATTTCAAACTCAAGAGTTTTTCCACTACCATTTTCTACTTGTCCAGGACTTAAGTTGATCTTATCTCCTACTTTTAGATTGTTTTTCTTGGCCAAATCTTCATGGATTAAGATTTTTTTGCTATCTCCTTTTTCTATATGCCTTCCTTCTTTAAGTGTAAAGGCAGAGCTAGTAAAGGAGACATCCTTAGAGGAATCTTCTAAAGCTATCAAACTGATGAGATTTTTCTCAGCCTCTGTCAAATCATCCCGTTGAATGCTTTGTTCTCCAGTAACGACTTCTTTGTCAGTTAACTTGGCTATTGTTTCTAGCTCAGGTGAAATCTTCTCAAGTCCCTTTATGTTTTTAAGGTCATCTAGTTGAGACAGTTGAAAGGTCTGATCTGCTTCTATTCTTTTAATCGAAAAAGATGTATTCAATGAGCGATAGAGATTATTTTCTACTGTTTTGTTGGACTTCATGAGCGTCAAACAAGCTGATATTCCAGCCAATAAGACAAATAGAATCAAGAATAATATGAGACTTCTCAGTCGTTTTCTGCTGACGTAAGCCCAAGCTCTTTGAGTGGGATTCATATAGCACCTCCATATTTGTAAAACCATTATAATATTCAAATATGAAATGTTTATGAAATACCAAAAAAAGAGCAAAAATATTTTTGCTCTTTTTGATGAAAAATAAAAAGCTAGCCAAAGCTAGCTCACTACTATGCGGAGAGAGGGACTTGAACCCTCACGACCTAAAGCGGTCACAGGATCCTTAGTCCTGCGCGTCTGCCAATTCCGCCATCCCCGCGTCGATTACTTTACTAGTATATCAACTTTGAAAAAAATTGTCAAGACTTTTTTCAGATTTTTTCATCTTGAAATGTATTATTCTGTAATTTCAAGCAAATTTTCATCAACCAATTTCGCACCAAGTGTATTCTTGAAATGTCCAAGTGCAAAGGCATGATTTTCAGGCCAAATGGATGCAACTGCTGGTTTGACCACTTCTATTTGATAACCAAGATTATAAGCATCAATGGCCGTATGCAAGACACAAATGTCAGTAAGAACTCCTGTCAAAATGACTGTATCTACCCTACGCTCTCTGAGACGGATATCCAAATCTGTTCCAGAAAAGGCCGAATAGTGACGTTTGTCCATCCAAAAAACACGACTATTATCGGCGTATTCCTGATAGAACTCGGCTAGTTTGCCATACAAGTTTCGTCCACTAGTCCCAATAATATTATGTGGTGGGAATAGTTTGCTTTCAGGATGAAAAACATCATTTTCTTCATGGGCATCGATGGTAAAAAAGATGTAATCGCCACGTTCAAAAGCCTTTTGGGTCACATGATAGATATCATCAGATATTGCTTGAGCTGGAGCGCCCGCAGTCAGTTTCCCATGATTCGCTACAAAATCTTCTGTATAGTCAATAGAAATTAAAGCCTTAGCCATTAATAGTCCCTCTTTTTCACTTCTTCAAAAATATCTGGAATGAGAACTTTGAGATAAGTTCCTTTCATACCAAGAGAACGACTCTCAATAATCCCTGCAGATTCGAGTTTACGAAGGGCATTAACAATTACAGAACGAGTGATACCGATACGGTCAGCAATGACTGAAGCTGTTAATTGACCTTCATTACCATTTAATTCAGCTAGAATAGCCGATACTGCTCTAAGTTCAGAGTAAGAAAGTGTATTGACCGCCATAGTTACAGCCGTACGACGACGAATATTTTTCTCATCTTCTTCACGTTGGAAGTTCAAGAGTTGAATTCCTACTACTGTACTGGCAATCTCAACCAGAATCAAATCATCTTCTTCAAACTTTTTATCATTGCGCCAAATAATCAATGAACCCAAGCGAATACCAGAGACATGGATTGGAGCAATCGTTGTCAAACCATCTGGGAAATCAGAACGACTCTCAGTTGGGAAAATTGTCAAATCATGCTCAACTGGAAGATTAGCCTCCGTATCGTAGATCATGTTCGCACCTTGCACATAATCTTCTGGGAAAGTCTTTGATTGGAAGAATTGCTCTACTCGGTCATTATTAGTTTTGTAGCGCATAAAGTAGCCCAACAAACGACCCTTGCTATTCACAATACAAGCGTTACAGTCAATAATGTCTGCTAATTGACGTGTAATGGCATTATAAGGAAGCTCATCTTGTAATTGCTCCTCCGAACGCTTTAAAATTGATGTGATTTTTCTTGTTTTTTCTAATAAATGTGCCATTTTTTACCTCGCATATAATCGCTTTCATTATATCATAAAATTCTGACTTTTTCAACAATTATCTGAAAATTGTTTATTGAATTGCAATTCAAGTGTATTCGAAAATTTTTCCTATTTTTTGTAATTTTCTTATTGACAGCTTCCTGATTTTTTGATAGAATAATATCACAAGATAACAAATTTATAAATACAAACTTCTCGTATTACTTTTTCATATGACTCTCGGTCTCCTTATATATAAAAGCGATCCACCTCAGTGAACCGCTTTTTTTGTTATTTATCTCCTTTGTTACGAATAACAAAGCCTGTCTTCTTCTCGCTTGAAGTATTGCGTGGTTTTTTAGTATCCTTGCGGTAACGCTTCTCTTTATCAAAGCGATCCTTTGAACGTCCACCTTTACGATAGTCATCACGACGTCCATTGCCACGGCGATCACGATCTCGACGGTCATCCCCACGACGACCTCCTCGACCACCCTTGCCTTTGCCACCGAAGCCACCACCAGATGGTTTAAATGGTAACGGTTTTTCACGTGCAATCTCAACCTCAGGAAGACTGTCTGGATCTTGAACAGTTAAGCTGAGGATATACATGGCCAATTCTTCAGGACTGAATTCTGAGGCCAATTGACGAGCATCCTTGCCAAACTTCTCAAAGTTGCTACGAATCTCCTCATTCGCAAAATCACGTTCAATTTTCTTAAGAGCTACTTGCTTCTTAGCTTGGAAGGCTTCTTCTGCACTTGCAGGTTTAAGACCTTTCATACGTTTCTTAGTCAAGTTCTCAATGATTTGGAGATAACCCATTTCATTAGGTGAAACGAAAGTAATAGACTGACCTGACTTACCTGCACGTCCTGTACGACCAATACGGTGAACATAACTCTCAGGGTCTTGTGGGATATCGTAGTTGTAGACATGAGTCACACCTGAAATATCCAAACCACGAGCAGCTACGTCTGTTGCAACGAGGACATCAAGATTGCCATTTTTAAAATCACGAAGGACACGAAGACGTTTGTTTTGGTCCAAATCTCCATGAATCCCTTCTGCACGGAAACCACGGATTTTAAGCCCACGAGTTAGCTCGTCTACACGACGTTTGGTACGACCAAAAACGATTGACAACTCAGGTTGATCAACATCCATAAGACGAGTCATGGTATCGAATTTTTCTTGTTCCTTAACGCGGATATAGTACTGGTCTACCAGTTCTGTTGTTAATTCTTTTGCAGCAATCTTTACATGCTCAGGTTCTTTCATGAACTGAACACCAATACGTTTGATAGCATCTGGCATAGTCGCTGAAAAGAGCAAGGTTTGACGATTTTCCGGTACACGAGAGATGATATCTTCAATATCTTCAAGGAATCCCATGTTCAGCATTTCATCTGCTTCATCTAAAATCAAGGTTTCAATATCATGCAACTTCAAAGCCTTGCGTTTAATCAAGTCAAGTAAACGTCCCGGTGTTCCTACAACGATGTGAGCACCTGATTTAAGAGCCTTGATTTGTTTTTCAATACTTGAACCACCGTATACTGAACGGACTTTCACACCTTTACTACGGCCAAATCGGAAAAGTTCTTCCTGACTTTGAACAGCCAGTTCACGAGTTGGGGCAATTACTAAAGCTTGGATAGTTGCTTCTTCTGTACGAATTTTTTCAAGGGTTGGCAATCCAAAGGCTGCAGTTTTCCCTGTACCAGTCTGTGCTTGACCGATAACATCTTTTCCCTCAAGAGCCAAAGGAATAGTTTGCTCTTGGATAGGACTTGCTTCTACAAATCCTGCTTTTTCAATTTCTGCTAACAAATCAGCAGAAAGATTAAATTCATTAAATTTCACGTTATTCTTCTTTCTAAAGATGGTGCGAAGCCATCCTATAGCGCTTAGTTTATACTTTTCTTTTCATGACGGTTTTTCATATCTTTATATGAAAGATCGTGTTGCTTCTTTTCCACTAAAGAAAAGTACTGCTTTCTTTGCAACTTATCTAGTATAACACAAGAGAGGGCCAAAAGATAGTCTAACCACTTGATTAAATCATGTAAACGATTTTTCTATTTTTTGAACTTGATTCCCGAAAGCTTTCGTTAGACTATTTTAGTCCAATATTTTTTCCCGTAGCAGATTTGTGCAAAAGTTTTTTTCTTGTGCTAGAATGAAATCAAATAGGAGGATTTAAAAATGTTAACATACGATTTAATTGTAATTGGATTTGGTAAAGCCGGTAAGACTTTGGCTGCTAAGATGAATGCGGCTGGTAAGAAAGTTGCTGTCATCGAGCGCAGTAAAGCGATGTATGGTGGTATTTGCATTAATTTTGCTTGTATCCCAACCAAGACTATGATTGTAGCAGCTGAAAAGGGCTGGTCATTTGACGATACCATGAAAGAGCGTGGTGCGGTGACTGGTCGTCTTAACGCTAAGAATTATAAAATGTTGGCAGACAATGGCGTTGATGTCATTGATGCAGAGGCACATTTCGTGTCAAATAAGGTCATCGAAGTAGTGGCTGGTGATGACCGCCAAGAGCTTACGGCTGAAACTATTGTCATCAATACAGGTGCCGTGTCTAATGTCTTGCCTATTCCTGGCTTGACAACAACTGAGCATGTCTACGATTCAACTGGTATTC
>CAKPXD010000040.1 GCA_934201655.1 uncultured Streptococcus sp.
GATCCATTAAAATTTCAAAGGTGTTGGACATTGTTTCTCCCTTGATCTTGATTCTTTTGCTCGCTTTTGAGTGGCCCGCTTCTAAGCAAAAACAGACCAGTCAAAAACATTCGTAACTTTTATTTTATCACAATTTAAGGATTAATTCGAGAGAGAAGTGAAGACAAAAAAATCACCGGACTAGAGGTGATTTCTCGATGATTGGCCAACAGCAGGCAATCCTGATCATTGTCCCGTCGTATCCGTCACTGAGCTTGAACGCGGTGTCCAAAGTAGATCCTTCATCTGTAACTAGACGGTTTCTCTCAAGCTTTGTTCTTGCTTTTGGATATCCTCCATGACAGACTGCAACTTCTGCCGGATTTCCACTTTCTCCTCTTGTTCTTTTTACGCTTGGAGGGTTGGACGGTATATGGCAAAGAAAGGCCCGATGACCACGATCAAGTAGGGAATATAACGCGATTGTTTGAGGCGCATAATGATCAATAACACAAGACCGATCACCTTAATCCCCACATTAAAAATAAAACGCATTTAAAACTCTTATTTTACTTGTAAATACGTTTCTTTAGATATCGGCTACACCTAATTCATTAAAACATCTGTGATACTCAGACTCATCTTCGTTTCATCAGCCATTGTTTCTACGATCGAGCTCTGTTCACTCGTCAAAGGGAGCAGTAAAAGTGTCGCTGATTGTGTCGGTAACTTAGGGTTATTAGATAGACTATACTGGACCACTTGATCTTGATAAATAGAGTGGCCATCATAACTCCAACTAATTTTAAAGGTGGCATCACGATCAAGATTCGTTGTAGTTTTGTTGACCAACATAAAAACTGCATATTCCTGTTGTTTAAAAGTATAGGTACCACCTGTAAAATACACAGTAATCTCTCCTTGAGCGCCGATTTCCGGATGTTCCGTAACTAACTTCTTACCCAGTTCAATCAAGTCCGATGTCTTTCCTTCATTCTGAGGTGCGACTACAAATTTCAAGCCCTTCTCCTCTTTAGCAGATGAGGAAGCTTTTGTACTTTGCTCCGTTTTGTTTTCTGTTGATTCCTTGGCTTCTTTTTTAGGCTGAGCACAGGCTGTTAAAACAAGCACACTCACCAGCAATACCATGCTTTTTTTCATGTATTGTTCCCTCCTTTTATAATCGAGTAGTTTCAAAATTTATTCCTTACTATCATACCGGAATTTACTATGAATAGCAAATTAGACGCTGGGTGGAGAGAGTTGAGAAAATGAAAAAGAGAGAACCAGGCGATTCTCTCTAAGTTATAACTTTTCATCAACCCAATACAGTTGACAAAGAGCCATTGTTTTTATTAATTAGTTACCAGATAAATAGAATTATTCAAACAACCTTAAAGAAAATAATCAAGTACATTACAAAATCAACCATTAATCGTTGGCTATTAAGAATCGTTACCAAAACGTATATCTTAGGATATTAAATTATTTTTATCAAACATTATTTCTTATCTATCCTGAATGGCATTCTATCATTATCTAAAAAGTAACGTTCAACTTTTTCTCTATTATAGCTAAATTGATATCTCAATTCATATCGTTGGCTCTATGTATGTATCTGAACGATTAAATTGTTTCCTTATTCAGTGATTGTCTATATTCCTTTGACTTTTCACCATACCAAGCCTTGGACGAATAACCAAATTGCTCTCGATACTCCTCTGAGTATTTGAAGAGATAATATCCCCTTAACAAATCAATCGAAAATACATAAGTGGCAAACACAAATATTGCAGGCATTAAAGGCATCAAAACTGCATCAATACCACCTCTCGTATTACTTCCCGTTGAGCGATCAAATAGAACTAGACCAGCTGTAATCCCTGTTCCACCTAAAAAAATCAAACCATCTGAAATTCTATCTGTCAGTATAGATGACATCGGACTAAATTCAGTCCGATTACAAACAGCTTCTTTCATCTTACGAGGTACCGTTCGAACCAAGTAAAAAATTGCAAGACCAAACGTGACACCCGCTACTATACTAGCCATATTACGACGTGTCATCATCATAATTCCAGAACACACTGTAAACATTGAAAGCAAAATCACCATATAAAAATAAGTACAAAATTTTAATTTCATAGGGCTATTTCTATACTTGATTGAAAAGAAAAGATATACCAAATACATGATTAGGAACAAAAAGATTGCAGGCCACTGTAGCCATCTATAATTAGGAGCTTGATCCACTGTATGCCCACTTATAAACATCGGAATAGCAACCAAAAAAAAGTAAAGAACAACTGAGGTGATCAATAAGCCTATGTAACGTTTCCAATTCCCTTTTTGATTTAATTTGTTTACAATATCTTCATTTACAAAGGACTGACTTTGTTCAAATGAATAATTAAATAGCTTCATTTTCTAACTCCTTTCTCCAAACCATTCCAACTTAGGAACATTTGCAAATAATTTCTTAGCTAAAGGACTTTTAATCAATTTTGACCAAAAAGTTTCATCTTCTGCTGCAACCATAGCATCTAAAAACTTTAGACTGAAGCCATTACTTTCCCTAATGCATCGAAGAACCAATCGCTATTATACAATTTTTCAGCAATTTTTGCTGGAGCTTTTTTTGCAGCTTCAGGGGAGCTTATAACAGCGAAAAAAATATCATCCATTTTTCTGTTATTATATAAAAGATTCCAAAACCATTCATGATGAAGAGCTTGAAGAGGTCTGTCTCATAAGGCTCGTCCTTCATAGACTCATAGCTATCCATCAGGATGACCATGGTTGGCTCTTGCTTGCCGGTCACTTCACGGTAGAGGGCCATGGTGCCGACACCATGCTCGGAGAGGAGCTTCTTCCTGCGATCTAACTAGCGGTTGATGATCCGGATGAATTTCTGGATTTTCTCCGTCTGATCCAGCAAGAGGCTATCTGCCACATGTGGCAATTGAGTTTGTTCCGAAATCCAGCAGGTATATGGTCAGATTTTCTGGACTCTACTTGCGAGCCAGATCCATTGCGGCTGTCTGGAGGAAAGTGGTCTTTCCTGTACCTGGACTTCCGTAAAGGAGGATATTCCCATCTTTTGACAGATCGATGGCGACAGCTTCTTGCTTTTGCGCTTGCGGGAGACAGTTTAGTGAGGCAAGGCCACGTGAGGTACTCTCCTTGTCATAGTCATCTGGAAGTGATAAAAACTCCATTAAATACTACTATCATATCGGAATTTACTTTAAAGATCAAGTTAATCACTAATTATAAAAAACCGGAGGAGACTTCGTTTCATAACATGGTCAAAAGGCAATTTGGATAAACTAAGGTCAGTATACAGTACTTTGAAATTTATCACAGACCTTCCTTCTCATTTATAATGTTTTCTCTTAAAATACACTTTATTTTAAGGGGAAACTTGTAAGTAGGGGATAAGTTTTATTGCTTAGAATATTAAAAAAGAGAACCTATTTTGGTCCTCTCCAAATTGTAACTTTTATCAACCAACACAGTTGAGAAAGAGCTTATTTCTTTTTACTTCCCTTCTTTTTCAGTCAGCTCATTTAAGAGTTTAATTTGGCTAGCTATTCTTTGAGTATAGGATGCAGTAAAATTAAATCTGACCATAGAAAATATTCTTACGAACTTCGTCACTCATTTTTGACCTAAAATTTTGTCCTTCTCTATAGTCTTTTACATCACCTTTTCCTTCAATTCTTGATGCTAAGAATGAATCTGTATCTTCAAATGCTGTAGCTACTTGATCTAAATAGTCGTTAAAACTTACAATTGTCTCTTGAATAGTGCCAGCAGTTTCTTTAAATCCATTGAAACATTCTTCTAATTTCGCTTTAGAATCATCTTCAACAATCAGTCCAATCCCAGATCCAAAATTGATAAATGCAGCATCAAATTTAGCCTTAACACCTTTTATATTTTCAGGTTTAATATTCTTTTTACTCATTTTCCTCCTCCTGTTTTGGATGGGCCTTTATCCAGGCTACAAACTCGTCATAAGAGTGAATTTGTGTTTTCTCTCCAGTTGTTTCGTCTGTAGCATACAGTTCCATGACTTCTTGACCTGCTGGCGCAAACCAATGAATGATTTTATCAAACCATTCGCGCTCATTGTATTGTTTCGGACGGAAATATAATGCATTTAGATATTTTATATTTTTTTCTAATTCTGGATATAATTTAGAAAAGTTAGAACCAGAGACATTTATTTGAGACGGTTTATAATTCATTGGATAAAGTGAATTTTCGTTTCTTGAAAGATTATACTTTGCTAGATTCGCGTCGATCTGTTCAGAGATCCCACCCCTATACCAATCATATTTGTTTTTAAAATATTGTTGTTGCTTTTGGTTGATCTTCTGCATCTCTTTTTCAGAAATGTCATTATATCCTCCCCCATTAGCTAAAAACAGGATAGGTCTAATATTATCACCCATCAAGTCGTGATCACTTAATTTTTCCAAATTAAGTGTAAGATAATCGTCTCCGTTTTGTAAATAGGTCTGAGGAGCATTATTTGGTGCACGGTACAAATTATTTTTCCCAAGCAATTTATATAAGTCGAATTTAATAATTTTTTCTTTATCACTTTGTATATCATAACTAATAATTTGGTAATATTCTTCATTTCCAATCGGAGGAATCTTCTCAAAATTGCCAGTATAAAGAGTGTGCGAAGAAACAGTTGTAACATAATTTTCTCCATATAAAACAACACCATCCAAATAATTATTTACGGCAACAAAAACAAATTTATCGTTATCAAATAATTGTATTTTTCTAATTTTAGACGGCATATCATCTATATATATCTTCTCAGATGATTTTTTAAGTCTCATAAAAATTATACCACCAACAATAAGCATTATGATAGCTATTATTATGCTGGCCTTTTTGTTTTTCATTATTATTTTCTCCTATTCGGTTCCAAAATCAGAATCACTCGAGCTTAAACCAGACGGATCCCACTTGTGGTATTTTTGGCTCTGAAATATTTTAGATTTATCTCTATTTTCAAACTCTTTATCTAACTTCCTTAATCCTTGATAAATATTTGAAGAAGGAATTTCAGATACTCGTGTATCATCTCCATTGATAAACAAATTATAAGTATTTTTAGTTAATATTCTATAATGTTTTTTATCATCTGAATTATCAATTTTATTCTCAGAAGCAATATTTTTCATTATTTTATCATAGTTTTTTACCGAATTTATTTTAGATGAAAGTTCACCATCTGTATTGTGGTATACAAATGTTTTTAATCCATTCTTTTCTAAATCGTAAATCTTCATATTTGCTTGCAAGTCATAAGTTAGATCATATTTTACAAATTCATCTTTAGAATCACCTGATAGCCGACGTCCCCCTGTACCAAAGATACTGCCAGCTAAATATTGCTCACGTTTTGTTATTCTTTGATCATACTCATAATATTTTTCTAAATGATCTGAAAGCGTTGAAGAATCTGATATTTTTTCTCCAACTTTTTTCTTGTAAAGATCTGAAAAAGTTACAGCTCCTGCTTTATCGCCAAAATTTAGACTTAAACTTAGATTATTATCAATTTTAACGCCGGAAGAAATTAAATCCAGTATTTTATCCGAACCAGGAATAAAAGAACCTAAAGCCATTTTTGCTAAATCAACTGCAAATAAAGCCGCCTCTTTATCCCGTTTTTCTCTTAACTCACGAATTTCAGATATCGCTTCAGCATCTTGAACTCCATCCCCTGTATTGAAAAATTCTGTTGAATAACTTTTATCTCTACGAATCCCCACAGAATCAGGTGCTGATACATTAAATTCAAAACCGTTTTTCCCATTAAATGTTAATCCACTTAAAACAATAGATGTATCAAGTGACATATGGCCCATATAAGGATAAACCTTCTTTGACTTTCCAATGCCAACTGCGTACAGTGATTCAAATAAACTTGTTAAAACTCCAGCACGTTTTATGTGTTCATTAAATCCTTCAAGTTGAGGTTGGATTTTAAGTTTCTCCGCTTCATAATTCTTAAATTTACTTTCACTATCATTTGTTTTAGGAAAATCAGGAACTAGAGCCTTTGCCAATTCAGTTATTGTTTGAGCATACCTATCTCCAGCCAAGACTAAATTCTCAAAATAGGCTTTTGCTTTTTCTTGGTCTTGATTAGAAATTGCTTGAATATAAGTACGAAGATTTTCCATTGCAGGACTCTTATCTTTTTCCACATTTGAAAATTCTTTATTAACTCGGTTATAAACAATATCCATCATCGCATGGCTAACTTTTGTCGTATCTACACTCCCCAATGCTGTAAAAAATCCTGTTGGAGCGCTATATCCATGTTCTCCTAAAATAACCTTAAGAACTTTAGCATCCCCCTCATTTTGAATGGAATCCAGAAAATCCATATTTTGTTCGTTCAAATAACCTTTGGAGATTAAATCCATTGCTGTATTTAAACTAAAACTACTGATAAATCTTGCGTTATCTAATGTTGCTTTCACACCAACCAAACGTTCACTTACCACAGTTAAACTACTAATAAATTGCTTTAAATTATTCTCTAATTCATCATGAGTTGTTTGACGTTCATCTCCATGTTTTGCTAAATTCATTGCTATGGAGTGTGCACGTGCTCCCGCATCTCTTGTAAATTCAACTGCTCCTGGTTCTAGGGCTAGTGCTTTACTTGCTACTTGAATTGCAGCATCAAGATCTTCACTTTTTTCCAAAAACTCTTTACTTTTTGTTTCCCCTAACCATGTCTTAATACTTTGGATATCTGCTGCTTTTGTCTTTACCACTTCAGAAGAAAAACCAGCCGCCGTCAATCCTGTTTCATATTTAAGGACTGCCTCACTATATAATTCTAATGTTAATGGATATGAATCATGTAATGTTTGTGATAAAGAATTCAACTTTGCTATAAAGGCTTTAATGGCATTTGCCTCTTGTCCCGTCACTTTTGCTTCAATTTTCCTCTGAACAGATGATATCTGACTTCGGTACTCTACTGCAGCTTCTTTTGTTTTATTACCGTGATCAAGTAATCCACTTTTTGAAATAACTGTAACGGTCATAAATTACCTCCTACTTTTCTTCCTATCCATTTTTTCATATTCTTTTCGAGCAATTGCATCTGTAAGTTGTGTATCTAATGATCTCCTCACTGCGTCCAATCTTATAATCTCTGCATTGATAGCATCAATTGTAGCTTGTTTATATGTTTTATCAAGATCCTCTCTTCCGTCAACGATAACCTTACTTTCCTGAAGTCTTTGTTCGTCATATTTTGTTCCAAACACATGCAACTTTTCATAGCCTTCCATTACATCATCTACGTTAAGATCCACACCTTGAACTTTAGTTAGTGCACTTCTCAAAGCTTGAACCTTTTGATCAACCTGTGCTATCTGGCTTTTGAGATTACTTACTTCACTCATTTTCACTTTCCTTTCTTTAGTCAATAAATACTTTTATAGTTTGAGCTATACCATCTACAACAAAATAATTCACTTGTTTTGGTAACACTGGCTCTCTTAAAGTTTTATTTAAAATATTGATAAGTTGTTGATCATTTTGTCTCACTGCTAAAATAGCCTGTTTATAATTTCTAATTGCTTTTGATGCTATATCAATCTTACGCACTAGAGCTGGTGTAGCTAATACTGCGGTTAGGAAACCAACCTGATGGCCTTTTTCAAAAAGTTTAGCAAGAATTCTAATGTCCTCATCATTTAACAAATCAACAATTTCAGATAAGTTATACACAATAAAAGTTGTTGTGTAATTTGTCTCATTTTCCGCAAATCGATCATCCATTTTAACCGAAATAGTTTGAATCATTTCATGTAATTTCTCTTTATCTGAAATTAGTGTTACAGAAGAATCAATATTATTTATTTGATGATATTCTGGTGCGAGTATAATTGTCTTTTTACCAAGTTTTACACTCATCGAAGCAAGATGTTTTGTAATTTGTGACATTTGTTCTTCTTTTTCAAGAATATAAGCCAAATGACCTCGTTTTACATTCCATCCCATTGCCTTCGCAGTTTCCATGTCTAACCCAACAGGAATTTCACCTTCCTCCAGCAAAGTTGCTACATCCTCACGTCCATAGAAGGCTGCTTCTGTCAACTCATCTGGCACCATTGGAATGCCTGCTGGGGTGTGGCCTGTCCACATCTCTTTGAGGCTTTGGACTTGGTCGCGGAGGTTGTTGATGATTTGAATATCATTATCTCCAGCGACTGGTAGGGCGAACTGGACAACATCGACTTCGTCACGTTTCATGAGTGCCCGTCCCTTGATGTCTTCCATCGTAGCTGCTAGTGGGGTTGCTCCCACGATACCGCGGACTTCAGAGATATCATTTTGTGGCAAGGTCAGCTGGTGCTTGAAGTTTGAATAGAGCTGAGCCCGTAGGTTGTTCTGACGGCTAGCTGTGATGATCAAGTGCACACCGATGCTGAGACCTTCACGAGAGATCCGCATGAAGAGCTTGAAGAGGTCTGTCTCATAAGGCTCGTCCTTCATAGACTCATAGCTATCCATCAGGATGACCATGGTTGGCTCTTGCTTGCCGGTCACTTCACGGTAGAGGGCGATGGTGCCGACCCCATGCTCGGAGAGGAGCTTCTTGCGACGATCCAACTCGCGGTTGATGATCCGGATAAATTTCTGGATTTTTTCCGTCTGATCCAGCAAGAGGCTATCAGCCACATGTGGCAATTGAGTCAAGGGTGCCAGACCATTGGTTCCGAAATCCAGCAGGTACATGGTCAGATTTTCTGGACTCTGCTTGCGAGCTAGATCCATTGCGGCTGTCTGTAAGAAAGTGGTCTTTCCTGTACCTGGACTTCCGTAAAGGAGGATATTTCCATCTTTTGACAGATCGATGGCGACAGCTTCTTGCTTTTGCGCTTGCGGGATATCGGCGACCCCGATCAGGACGCTTGGAGCTGTCCGTTTTTGCCAAGCCTCGATCGGTACGACTTTGTCCAACTCATCCAGCGTGATCCGCTCTTTGAGCGGTGGCAACCATGGTTGGGCCACAGCTGCGATGCCTTCTTGTTGGTGCAAGTGGTTGATTTCTTGCACGATGACATCCAGCTCTGTTGGCACTTCCTTGATTTCTTCTGCCATATCCAGACCGGAGAGGTCTTGGTTGAGGACTTCGTATTGGCCCAGTTCATTGATCAAGTAGATGGTATGGTCTTCGATTCCTAGCTGGTCCTTCTCAGGCTGGTAGTCTGCTCCAGACCAAGCGGTTTGGAAGAGTTCATAGACTTCGTTGTTCCCGACTTGGAGGTAGGCACGACCGGTCTGAGTGATCTCAGCCGCATCTGCCGTCCGCAGCATCTCCATGGAGTCGCCACGGTCTGCCACCTTGAGGGCTAGCTTGAAGCGGGAGTTGGACCAGATCTGGTCATCCACGACCCCAGAAGGTTTTTGCGTTGCAAGGATCAAGTGCACCCCGAGGGAACGCCCGACACGCGCGATAGAGACCAATTCCTTGATGAAGTCTGGTTGGTTGACCTTGAGTTCGGCGAACTCATCACTGATCAAGAAGAGGTGAGGAAGCGGTTCGGTCGCTTCACCCAGTTTAAATTTCTTTTGGTATTGGTTGATATGGTTGACCCCATATTGACCAAAGAGCCGCTCCCGACGATGGATCTCCGCATTGATAGAGGCTAGGGCCCGCATGGACTGGGCACCATCCAAGTTGGTGATGGTCCCAAGCAAGTGAGGCAGATCCTTGAAGAGGTTGGCCATTCCCCCACCCTTGTAGTCGATGAGGAGGAAAGCCACATCATGTGGGTGGAAGTTGACGGCAAGGCTCAGGATATAGGACTGAATGGTTTCAGACTTACCAGAACCAGTTGTACCTGCGATCAAACCATGTGGCCCATGAGCTTTTTCATGGAGATTGAGGTAGACCAAATCGTCCTTCCCGCGCAGACCAATCGGCACTGCCAAACTTTGGTAAGGAGCATGGCTCTCCCAACGACTCAAGACCTTAAGATCATTGAAGGTTTCCGCTTGATACATTTCAAGGAAGGTCACCGAGTCCGGAATTGAGCTCTTGAGCTGTTGGATATGTTTCAGTGGGGCTAGGCCACGCGAGATGGCTTCCTTGTCATAACCTTCAGGGAAGTGATCCAATTGGAAGTCGAGCTCCCGAAGAACCCCTTCTTGCAAGAGCAATTGCCCCTGGTTGCGGTCCTTGATGGAGATAACGGTTTGGATATTTTCAGAAAGAGATGAGAGTACGTCTGCCACATAGATAATGGAGCATCCTAGCTCTGTCGGATCCTCACGGAAGAACTCCATAATGACATGGTCCAAAATCAAGGTTTCATCGGTGATGAGCACCACATAGTGAGGGTGGAAGATCTTGGTATCATTGGCTTTTTCTTCCTCTTTTTGCGCCTTGCGGAGCTTGAGGAT
>CAKPXD010000041.1 GCA_934201655.1 uncultured Streptococcus sp.
TTATCAATCCGTTCTAATAAGATCTCGCGTTTCATGTTTTTCTCCAAATCTTTCTATACTAGTAGTATAGCATAGCTAGATATTTTTTTCAAGAAAATTATAGTTTTTCGGAAAGATGTTGTAGGGGAGATTTAGGAATGCTCAAATAAGCTTTACAATTCTAGAAACCGTCTTGATTCGCTAAGTCAATTATTGATCATTAATTTAGTGACTTAAAAAAATTTCTAAAGCTTCTACAGTTTAAGTTTATTAGAATACAATATAAAAACTCGATGCCATTAATTAGGAATCGAGTTTTTATTCATATGATTCGGTCTATCATTTTAATTAGTAATTTTAGACCAATAATATACAAGACATAATATAAGTTATGTAAACAACTAATTCTACAACAATAAATCTTTCACTTTTCCAATTTCACTTTTTGGAATCACGAGATGAATCATATCACCTAGATACATCCTTGTAGATCCATTAACTGTCTTACTTTTACCATTATGTACTTGGGTTGTGATGAGTACGTTGTGTGGTAAATTGAGTTCATGTACTTGCTTACCAGCTATTTTGTCTGATACTGGAATTTCAATTAGGGTAATTTCTCCATCATCAGTTGCTGATTCAGGTAACATTTTTTCTAGCATGGCTTCATAGACGGGCGCCCCTTTGAGCAGATCCATAACAATATAAGCAACTAGGGTAACCATCCCTAAAGGCATGAGATTTCGGATATCACCGACCATCTCAGTCACAAGAATCATAGCTGTCAAAGGTGCTTTTGAGATAGCACCAAAATACCCGCTCATTCCAAGAATCACGAAGATAGGAAATTGCTGTTGGCTAACAAGGCCAAGATTGACACAAATAACACCGACTAGAGCACCAAGTAAGGATCCTAAAGCTAAAATTGGTAAGAAAATACCACCTGGTAGTCCACTTCCATAACTGATCATGCTCCAGATAAAGCGAATGATGAAGTAAAGGAAGAGAATTTTAAAACTAAAATCCTGTTCTGTTAAGGATAAAACAACTTGATTTCCGCCACCAAGTATTTGTGGTAGGAAGATTCCTACTGGAATGATAAGAAGAAAGGCTAGAATAGGATAATAGGCCTTATCCAGATGAATCTTTTTCCCAATCCAATCATATACTTTCCCGACATTTAGAACGGCTTTCTCATATAGATATCCAGAAACTCCAAGAAAAATCCCCATAACCAGATAAATCCAATATTGACTAAGACTCATTTGAGGAATATTATCAGGCATATCAAGCACAGGTGTTAAGCCAAAGATGAGAAGAGAAACGAAGTTTGCTACTAGACTAGCAGCTAAGGTAGAAACCCAGAAAAATCGTGAAAAATGGTGATAGACTTCTTCTACTACAAATAATAACCCCGCAATCGGTGCATTAAAGGCTGCAGCAAGACCAGCCGCAGCTCCGCTAGCAATCAAAGAACGCTCCTCAACAGGGCTAGACTTGAGCCATTTAGCAATTCCTTTTCCTCCAGCGGCACCTAGCTGAATACTGGGACCTTCACGCCCTAACATGAGTCCACTAGCAATTGCTAAAATACCAAGAATATATTTCTTCCAGAGGACACTCCACCAGTTGAGAGACATGAAACCTTTTAACTCGGCTTCAACTTGAGGAATACCAGAACCTTTGATATCTTTTTCTGAACGTGTTAATTTGGCACTAAGTAAGCAAATGAGGATATAAAACAATAAAATAATCAATAGATTCCATATCAGATTCTCTTGGTCATGATAAAATCCTTGAACGATATGAAAGCCTTTTTCGATCAAAAATCGAAATGATCCTACAATAAGTCCTACGACTAATCCAACTATAATACCTCGCCCTACTTGAGCTAAGATCGTACTGGACGCGAAAGCAAATTCTTTCTTGGAACTAAGTATTTCCGATTGTTCCTCCATAATTCTCTCCTTTAATTATCTAATTATCTTTTACTAGTTTCTGAAACGATCGTTTTAATCGGTTCAAAACTGGTGCGATGAATGGGTGTGACACCGTGCTTTTCAATTCCTTCTAGATGCTTAGCAGTTCCATAGCCAGAATTTTGAGCCAAATCATAGCCTGGAAATTCTTGGTCATAGTTTGCCATGATCTTATCTCTAGTAACTTTAGCTATAATCGAAGCTGCTGCAATAGATAAGGAGTTGGCATCCCCTTTGATGATGGATGTCTGAGAAATCGGCAAGTCCAACTTCATAGCATCAATCAAAAGATGTTCTGGCTGAGGTTCAAGTTGAGAGATAGCTTCTTTCATAGCTAGTTTCGTCGCTTCATAGATATTGACTTGGTCAATGACATGATTGTCCATAATCCCAATACCGATTGCTAGGGCATTCTCTTTGACAGCCTGAAAAATCTCCTCGTGTTTTTTCTTAGGAATTTTTTTGCTGTCATTTAAACCTTTAATTTTACAATTTTTGGGCAGAATGACTGCTGCAGCAACGACAGGTCCAGCTAGAGGACCTCTACCAACTTCATCAACTCCAGCAATGAAGCTTATTCCATTCTCGTAAAGCTCTTTTTCATAGCTAAGCATGGCTTCTAAGCGGAGATTTTCATCAATTTCTGCTTGAAGGGCTTTTTTACGCTTTTCAATTTCCTTTTGTACACCTGAACGAGAATCTTTTTCAAATTCCTTAAACAAGGGACTTTCAAGATCAGTTATCTTTGCTAATGCTTCTTTTATTTCTTTAATCGTTGCCATTGAGGTCTTCCAATGTATCTAATGTATAATTACCCAGTTTTCCATCACGAACTTCTTTAACAAAGAGATTGTAAAAACGGTCGTAATCATCACGGAAACCAAGGATACGCGTCATATCCATGATAATTTCTGGAGCCTCATCGTCCAAATTCATTTGTTTAAATCGTTCTTGAAGCTTTTCAGGATAATGCGTTTTAAAGTAATTGAGACCGAAAATCGTTACCTCATCCATTGGAAGTAACTGATCCTTGATTGCTCCTGTAAGTGCAAGTTTAAGAGCAACGGTTTCATCTTCGAATTTTGGCCAGAGAATACCAGGAGTATCCAAAATTTCTAAATCCTTATTGGTTTTAAGCCATTGTTGGCCTTTTGTGACACCCGGTTTATTACCAACTACAGCAATTTTCTTACCAGCTAAACAGTTCATCAGAGTTGATTTTCCTGCGTTTGGAATTCCAATAATCATGGTACGCAAGGTTTCAATTTGAATACCACGTTCTTTCTGACGAGCAATCTTATCCGCCATGAGTTTCTTAGCAGCATCTGTCACGACTTTTACCGTAATTTGCTCTTTAGAATTAATAGCGAGTGTTTGAACCCCCTGTGATTCAAAATGCTGACGCCACTCTTTTGTCAATGCAGGGTCTGCAAGATCTGCCTTGTTTAGAATCAATAGTCTTGGTTTGTCCCCGATGATTTTAGTCAGCATTGGATTTTGGCTAGACAAGGGCAAACGTGCATCTACTAAAACTGTCACAAAATCAACAAATTTTAAATTTTCCTGAACCTGACGTCGTGCTTTGGACATATGTCCAGGAAACCATTGAATAGTTGCCATTTTATTTCCTTTTCTTCATACAAACTTATTCTAAAAAACATAGATGATTACTGACTATTTTACCATATTTTGGCTATTTTTGCAGGTGAATTGTGTCTTTTAAAAAGGGAAATCCCCCTTTACCAAGAGGAAAAGAGGGATAAAATGATTATTGATGGATAGCTTGCGATGCAGTAATCAGAGTTAGTTTGTAAACATCGTCAGAGTTACATCCACGCGAAAGATCATTTACTGGTTTGTTAAGGCCTTGCAAAACAGGTCCAACAGCAGCAAATCCACCAAGACGTTCTGCCATCTTGTAACCAATGTTACCTGCTTCAATACCAGGGAAGATGAAGACATTTGCTTGTCCGGCTACATTGCTTCCAGGAGCTTTAAGAGCCGCAGTTTCAGGAACAAAAGCAGCATCGAATTGTAATTCACCATCGATTTCAAGGTCAGGACGCAAGTCGTGTGCGATTTTAGTTGCTTCAACAACCTTATCAACACTTTCGCCAAAACCTGAGCCTTTAGTTGAATAGCTAAGCATAGCAATCTTAGGTTCAATACCAAACATTTTGGCTGTGATAGCTGAGTTAATAGCAATTTCAGCTAGAGCATCAGCATCAGGATTGATGTTGATAGCACAGTCACCAAATATGTAACGTTCACTACCACGGACCATGAGGAAGGCACCTGATGTACGGCTAACATTTGGACGAGTTTTGATGATTTGAAGAGCTGGACGAACAGTCGAAGCTGTCGAGTGAATAGCACCTGAAACCATACCGTCTACTAAGCCCATATAAACTAACATAACACCAAAGTAGTTAACATCATTGCTGAGTACTTCTCTCGCTTTTTCTTCTGTCATTTTTCCTTTACGACGTTCAACAAGAGAAGCTACCATTTCTTCAAATTGTGGGTAATGTTCTGGATCGATAACTTCGTAACCGTCTGTAATTCCTTCAATTTCAAGATAGATTTTAATTTTGTCAGGATTTCCTAATAGTACAGGGATAACTTCTGTTTCTTTTACCAAGCGCTTCGTTGCTTGAAGGATACGTGGTTCTTCACCTTCAGGTAGGACGATGCGTGCATTTTTACCAACTAAGTTGGCTTTCAAACTTTCAAAAACTTCCATGCGTTTTGACTCCTTTTAAGATAATTTATTATTTGATAACTGTGTTATAAGTGTGTCGAAATCATCCGGCAGTGGGCTTTCCAGCTCTAACTGCTCTTCTAAGAAAGGATGATAAAACGATAAGTAATGGCAATGTAGAGCTTGGCGTTCTATAACATGCTCTAAACTTCCCCCATAAAGATCATCTCCCAGCAATGGAAAACCTATATGCGAGAAATGTACTCGAATTTGATGAGTTCTACCAGTGTGAAGACGAATATCAACTAGATGGATATTCCCATAAGATTCCACTATTTTATAGGAAGTGTGAGCATATTTCCCGCCCTTTGCTACTCGCCTGGTAATGATGGAATCTTCATCTCGAGCTATCGGAGCTATGATATCTCCCTGAGGTTCCAGATACCCATCTCCCTTGACAAGAGCGAAATAACGCTTTTCGATTGCCTTTTTTTGTAACTGCTTATCTAATCTGGCGTGTGCGTAGCCATGTTTAGCAAAAAGCATCAAACCAGAGGTGTCTCTATCAAGCCTCGTAACGATGTGAACCTGTTGATTCTCATAATTTTGATTTACATAGTAGCCCTTAATAAAGTTTGCAATCGTATTGGAATGATTGACGCTAGGTATTGACGCGACACCAAAAGGTTTGTCTATAACCAAGAAATGATTATCTTCAAACAGAATATCTAGAGGATAATCAATTGCTTCCAGAGTCTCAAAACCTTCCTCTGGAGGAATATCAATGACAACTTCATCTCCAATATCTAAAAGATAGGTTGCATTCTGCGGATGTCCATTCACTCGAATATCACCACCTCGAAACTTAATCTTAGCAAGTAAACCTTTAGAAACTTCATGTTTTTTTAAAAAAGTTTTTACCTTGACATGTTCGTCGGCAATAAACTGAAACCTCATTCGTGCACCTCACCAATAAAGGCATCTTTAACTCGATTCCAAAAGCTTGTATGGCTTGGTGTCGCTACAAAATGAATTTTGTGATGGTCAATCTGGTACTCAATCCTCTCGATATTACGGAAAGAATAGATACTATTATCGACTGATATTGTGTGATAGTCATTCCGTGTAGGTATTATTTCTATCTTATCCTTTTTAGGAACGATAACAGAAGAACCAAGTGTTCGATAAATTCGATTGTTCAAACTAGCAATTTCAGCTAATTGTAAGGCTTCTATGGTCGGATGAAGGACTGCTCCACCGAGTGATTTATTATAGGCTGTACTACCTGTTGGAGTTGAAACTGTTAAACCATCGCCACGAAAACGTTCAAAGGGTACATGGTTGATAATAACATCTGCAACCATTGTACGATCCGCACGACGAATGCTTGCTTCATTTAGCGCCCGGAAAGATTTAACTTCTCCGTTTTCAAGAAAGATTTTAACACTTAATAGTGGATAGGAAACACGAGCTCCATTATCCAATTGTAAATTTGTGACCAATTGGTCCAACTCATAATCCCGATAGTCTGTATAAAAACCTAAATGTCCAGTATGCACTCCAATAAATCGAACCTTATCCAGTTGATTTTCATACTTGTGAAAGGCAGACAACAACATGCCGTCCCCGCCAATAGAAACGACAATATCTGGATTTTTGTCATTCAGGATAAAATTATTCTTTTTTAATCGGTCTTTTAACTCGAATAGAACTTTCTGACTCTGAGGTTTACGGTTGGCAATTAGGTCAATTCGTTTACCTGTATTCTTCATCGGTATCGTCACTGTTTCCTACCCCGTCATTTAACTTTCTGTGCAAAGGATCAAAGAGCGCTTGTGCTTCCTGGATATCAGCCCGTATTTTACTCATTTCTTCGTCTAGCTGATGAGAAATTCTGGCAGTAATCTCAAGTCTTTCTTTGATTTCCTCTGGGAAATCTCCTTGATATTTATAGTTGAGTGAATGTTCAATTGTCGCCCAAAAGTTCATAGCTAAGGTACGAATTTGAATCTCAACTAGAATCGTTTTCGCGCCATAAATGGTATCAACTGTATACTCAATAATCACATGGTAAGAACGATAACCTGACGCCTTACGATGATTAATATAATCACGTTCTTGAACAACTCTCATATCCTGTCTTTTACGAAGGATAGAAACAACTTCATTCACATCGTCTACAAATTGAACCATGACACGTAAACCTGCAATATCTTGCAAATCTTGTTCAAGTGTGTCGTAGCCAATTCCACGACGAGCCATTTTTTCTTTGATACTTTCAATCGGTTTCACCCGACCAGTGACAAACTCAATCGGAGAATGTCGGTTTTGTTTTCTATATTGTTTTCGGATTCCTCGGAGTTTTATTTTTAGCTCTCCGACAGCCTGAATGTAAGGATCTAAAAATTCTTCCCATTCTGTAATCATATAACTCTTACGTCCAATTCTCTATGAAGTTTAATTTATCTAGTTTTTGATTTTCTCATGAAAATCATATACAATAAATACAATGCTTATTATACCATAAATCGCTTTCAAATATAAAGAAAAGGTTGAAAAAATGAAACATTTAGAAATTGAAATGAAAACACTTCTCAGTAAAGAAGAATATCAGAGATTGCAAGGTCAGTTTTCAGAAATTACACCAATTACACAAAAAAATTACTACTTAGATACACCTGATTTTTATCTTCGTCAACATAAGATTGCCATGCGCATTCGTACATTTGAAAATAGTGCCGAATTAACCATAAAAATCCCTCAAACAGTTGGAAATATGGAATACAATCAAGCCCTCACTCTTGAGGAAGCCAATGCTTGTCTTGAAGAATGCAAACTCCCTCAAGGATTGATTTTTGATGAGTTATCAAATCGAGGTGTTTCACCAAGTGGCTGGTTTGTCTTAGGTTGTTTAACTACTGTTCGTTATGAGAAAGAGACGTCTATTGGGCTCATGGCCCTTGATCAAAGCAGATACTTTAATGTTGTTGATTATGAACTAGAGTTGGAAGTCGAAAATGGAGACCAAGGAAGTCTTGATTTTCAGGAGTTTTTACAGGCAAATGATATCGAATACAAGAAAGCTCCTTCTAAATTAGTGAGATTTATAGAAAATATGAAAAAATACTGAAATTATCTTCTTTTTTTGATAAAATAGAAGGGATAAAAAATAATAGAATCTGTAATGGACTACAGTTGTTAATAAAATGTTTCCTTTTACTGATTCACATAGTTTATAGAGGACGGTTTATCAATGTCAGATACAAAGAATATGAAGCTTTTTTCACTTTCATCAAATCATGAAATTGCTCAAAAAATTGCGGATGCTGCAGGTGTTCCGCTTGGAAAATTATCATCACGTCAATTTTCAGATGGTGAAATCCAAGTTAACATCGAAGAAAGTGTTCGTGGCTATGATGTTTATATCATCCAGTCTACTTCTTATCCTGTTAGCAATCATTTGATGGAACTTTTAATCACTGTTGATGCCTGTGTTCGTGCTAGTGCAAATACAATCAATGTTGTCATGCCTTATTTTGGTTATGCTCGTCAAGACCGTATTGCTTCCTCTCGCGAACCTCTTACAGCTAAACTTGTTGCAAATATGTTAGTAAAAGCTGGGGTTAGTCGTGTATTGACACTGGACCTTCATGCTGTTCAGGTACAAGGTTTCTTTGATATTCCTGTAGATAACCTCTATACAATTCCGCTATTTGCAAAACACTACATTGATAAAGGTTTAACTTGTCCAGATGTGGTTGTTGTCAGCCCTAAAAACTCAGGTGTAAAGCGTGCTCGTAGCCTTGCTGAATACCTTGATGCTCCGATTGCTATCATTGACTATGCTCAAGATGATTCTGAACGTAGCCAAGGTTACATTATCGGAGAGGTTGAAGGCAAGAAAGCAATATTAATCGATGACATTCTTAATACAGGCCGTACTTTCTCTGAAGCTGCTAAAATTTTGGAACGCGATGGTGCTACTGAAATTTACGCGGTATCCAGCCATGGACTTTTCGTTGACGGTGCTGCAGACTTACTGGATGCAACAAATATCAAGGAAATCTTGGTTACAGATTCTGTATTGACAGAAAGTAAAAAACCTAAAAACGTACAATACATCACTGCTAGCGAATTGATTGGTGATGCAATGGTTCGTATCCACGAAAGAAAACCAGTTAGTCCATTGTTTAAATAGAAATTAGGTGAGTTTTTGATTTATTTAGATAATGCTGCTACGACACCGATGTCAGCAGTTGCTATCTCAGCAATGACCCAAGTCATGCAAGAAACTTATGGCAATCCTTCTAGTATTCATAGTCATGGACGTCAAGCGGGAAAATTATTGCGTGAAGCGCGCCAAGACTTGGCATCTTTACTAGGAACTAAACCCCAACATCTTTTCTTCACTGCAGGCGGAACTGAAAGTAACAACACTGCTATTATCGGTCACTGTCTTCGTCACCAAAATTTGGGCAAGCACATTATTACTACTGCTATTGAGCATCATTCAGTTCTTGAGCCTATTGAATACTTGGTTGAGAATTTTGGTTTTGAAGTAACAATTTTACAACCCATTAATCAAGAAATCACTGTTCAACAAGTTCAAGAAGCTCTTCGTGATGATACAATCCTTGTATCAATTATGTATGCCAACAATGAAACTGGTACTCTTTTACCAATTTCAGAAATTGGAGAACTTCTGAAACAGCATCAGGCATCTTTCCATGTGGATGCAGTCCAAGCAGTTGGAAAAGTTCCAATTTTACCTGAAGTTTTGGGAATTGATTTCCTCAGTGCTTCTGCTCATAAATTTCACGGGCCAAAGGGTATCGGTTTCCTATACGCTTCTTCTACAGATTTTGATTCATACTTACACGGTGGAGAGCAGGAGCAGAAAAAAAGAGCAGGAACAGAAAATCTTCCTGCAATTCTAGGTATGGTTGCTGCACTTAAGGATGACCTTGAACATTTAGAAAGCAACTTTGAAAAAGTTCAACAACTAAAAGACACATTCTTAAATGAAATTGTTGACACTGACTATTATCTCAATCAAGGAAAATATCAGTTACCTTATGTCCTCAATATCGGATTCCCAGGACAACGAAATGACCTACTACTACTTCGTTTAGATCTTGAAGGTATTTCTATTTCAACTGGTTCTGCTTGTACTGCAGGTGTTGTTCAGGTCAGTCATGTCCTTCAGTCCTTCTACGGAGATGGGTCTCCTCGCTTGCACGAATCTGTCCGTGTCAGTATTTCACCTCAAAATACAGAACAAGAAATGATAACACTCGCTAAAACACTAAAAGAAATTATCGGAGGTTAACTAAATGGCATTTGAACAAACCATTAAACTAAAGAATTGTCGTTATGATTACACACTTAGCCCAACCGTAAAAAAATTCACACTAAAAGATAACACTTTTTTTGAGACAAAAGTTGGGAACTATGAATTAACACGCCTTCTTGAAAAAGTTCCAAACAGTGGAGAAGGTTTTCAACTCAAGATTATCATCAACAAAGACTTGACAGGTGCAAAAATCAATATCACTGATAAATTTGGCTTACGTCTAGTTGATATCTTCAAATCAGAAGAAACTCATATCCACCAAGAAAAGTTCTACTTTTTGATGGACAGTCTAGTTGAACGTGGCGTATTTACAAAAAGCGAAAGATAGAAGGCACTTATGTTTCGATTAGCTTACAAGGATACTTATTTAGTAGAGCGTGTGCAAGAATATGAAGACTACGAAGCTCTGATGCTCTCTCTATCGGGTTGTGTAACTC
>CAKPXD010000042.1 GCA_934201655.1 uncultured Streptococcus sp.
CGATTACTTGTTAGAATATTTACGTTTCAATACAACTGTACTTGATAAGATGACGATTCCCGCAAACACCAAACCAGTTCCTACTGTTTCCCCTGTTTTAGGAAGTTTTGGTTTCTCCTCCGTAGTAGTTGTCCCAGGAACGTCTGGTTTTGAGGTTGTAGTTGTCGTTGTTGTTGTAGTTGATTCTTCTGTTGTTGTAGAAGTTGTTGTTGGCTCTTTTGTCGTGGTTGTAGAAGTTGTCGTTGGCTCTTCTGTTGTTGTAGTTGTAGAAGTTGTCGTTGGTTCTTCTGTCGTTGTGGTTGTAGAAGTTGTCGCCGGACCTTCTGTTGTTGTGGTTGTCGTTGTTGTTGGCTCTTCTGTCGTTGTGGTTGTTGTCGTTGTAGTCGTGGTTGTTGTCGTTGTGGTTGTAGTAGTCTTATCTCCACTACCCTCACCTGAACCAGTTTCTAAACGTGTCAAAGCACTGACTGAACGAGATTTTTGGAAGTTGCTTGCTGACCACTCCAAAACATTGGCAACTTTAGTACCTTTTGGAAGTTCTGACGTTAATTCTGTTGTGTACTCAATGTACATTGCCCAGTTCCAGTTGTCACCAAAGTTAATGGTGAACCCTGTGATCTTACCATCCGCATTTCGAGTAAATTCAGCTTTTTTGCTAAAGTTATCGATTGGTTCCAATTTAAGAAGAGCTGCTTCATTTGGAATCTTCTCTGGTTGAGTTGCATAACGAACGGCACGGAAAGAGCTTTCTACCAAGACTTGTCCACTATCACTAAAGTCATCCTTGATAACCATGTTGTTTAATTTATCTTGAACTGCGTTCAAAACAACACGCCACTTGATGCGTTTAGGATTTTCTGAATCTTGGTAACCATATTTCATTTCATAGTCACCAGCTTCACCGTCTGTTTTATCATAATTAAGGGTATAATTTTCTGTCCCGAATTGGAAAGTATATTTACCTGATTCTGGTAAGTTGGTTACGTTTGGACGCACTGAATATTTCAAAGACATTACTTTATCTTTGTAATTCTTAGAGAAATAATCGGTAAAGGTAATCGTTACTTTTTGAGTACTTGGGTCTGTTACTGCATTCCCAATTACTTCACCACTGCTATGGGTAATTGGAAATTCTAGTTTAGTAATCAAGCCCAATTCTTTTGGAAGATCAAGTACCAGCACATCGCCTTCCTTAATTTGTTGAGTATCAGGGAAAGAAATGGTATTGGTTGCTTCCAACACTTTACCTGTGCTGATTTGAGTTTCCGATGTCAATGGTTGACCATCAACAGTGATTGTTGTTTTATTGGTATAGTCTGTAACATCAGCCGCAAAAACTGTTGTCAGTACTGTCAAAGATAACACGATTATACCTAAAAATGCAAACATCCGCATCGCGTTCTTTTTAAAATGATTCATGATTGACTCCTCTTTATTAATCAGATATATCATAGCATTTTTTGAATTCGTTTACAAGAGTTTTTCTTATTTTTTAGCATTTTATTCTATTAAATGTTCAGTTTTTCTGAGCCATTTTTTGTAAAATTTGATTTCAACGGTCGTCTTTTTTATTACTAAGTAAAAAGACCAGGGAAAATCCCTGGTTCATTACTTTTCTATTAGAATCCCAATTGTTCAAAAACTTCTGAGAAATTTTGACTGATAACATCAAGGGAAACTTGAACTTCTTCTCGCGTTTGGTTGTTCTTAACCTTGACTTGTCCACTTTCGACTTCGCTCTCTCCAAGAGTGATAAGGGTCTTAGCTCCAAAAACATCGGCTGATTTGAACTGCGCTTTAAGTTTACGATTGAGGTAATCACGCTCTGCTTTGAAGCCTTGTTGGCGCAATGCTTGTACTAACTCCAAGGCTTTCAGGTTAGCTCCTTCACCAAGAACAGCAATGTAGACGTCTAGGGCGTTTTCGATAGGTAGGGCCACACCTTGCTTTTCAAGGACTAGAAGAAGACGCTCTACACCAAGTCCAAAACCAAATCCAGCAGTTTCAGGACCACCGAAGTAAGCAACCAAGCCATCGTAGCGACCACCTGCACAGACTGTTAGAGCATTGCCCTCAATCTCTGTGATGAACTCGAAAATGGTGTGGTTATAGTAATCCAAACCACGCACCATATTGGTATCGATGATATAGTCTACTCCTAGATTCTCCAACATCTGACGAACAGCATCAAAGTGAGCTTGGCTTTCTGCATCCAGGTAATCCAAGATAGATGGTGCATTCTCCACAGCTACCTTGTCTTCTTTTTCCTTCGAGTCCAAGACACGAAGAGGGTTTTCCTCCAAACGACGTTGGCTATCTTTAGACAAACTATCTTTGAGCGGTGTTAAGTAGTCAATCAAGGCTTGACGATAGGCTGCACGGCTCTCAGGATTTCCAAGAGTGTTGAGGTGTAGTTTGACACCTTGTATGCCGATTGCTTTCAAGAAGTGGGCTGCCATAGCGATCGTTTCTACATCGGTAGCTGGATTGCTAGAGCCAAAGCACTCCACACCAATCTGGTGGAATTGGCGCAAACGCCCTGCTTGTGGGCGCTCATAGCGGAACATTGGGCCCATGTAGTAGAACTTGCTTGGCTTTTGCACTTCTGGTGCGAAGAGTTTGTTTTCCACATAAGAACGAACGACTGGAGCAGTTCCTTCTGGACGGAGGGTAATATGGCGGTCACCCTTGTCATAGAAATCATACATTTCCTTGGTTACGATATCGGTTGTGTCTCCAACAGAACGACTGATGACTTCGTAGTGCTCAAAAATTGGGGTACGTACTTCTGCGTAGTTGTAGCGTTTGAAGATTTCACGCGCAAATCCTTCAACGTACTGCCATTTGGCAGAGTCAGCAGGTAAAATATCCTGCGTTCCTTTTGGTTTTTGTAATTTCATAGAGAATCCTCTTTCTAACTTAATAGTCCTATTTTACCATAAATAAAGGGATTGGGACAGTCAGAGGAGTAAAGAAATAGCTTTAGTCTATTCCTCTTTCATCTAGTTTCCGGACAAATAGCAAATATCAGCCAGTATTTACAATCTAAGCCAGGCATGATACAATGAAAACCATCAGATATACGAAGGAGAACTTATGAAAAAGAATATCTTGACAACCCTTGTTGCTGCCCTTGTCTACTTTCTCTGTATCGGAGTGGGGGTTCTACTAGGGAACCTTGTCGACCACACTGGAAATATGTTTTACGCCCCTGCCTTTTCTGCTCTTGTAGGTGGTAGCGTCTATATGATTCTTTTAGCCAAAGTGCCTCGTTTCGGAGCGATTACATCGATAGGACTTGTGATTGCTCTCTTTTTCCTCGGGAGTAAGCATGGTGCTGGAGCCTTTCTGCCAGGTATTATCTGCGGTCTTGCAGCAGATGGCATCGCTCACCTAGGACATTACAAGGATAAGGTCAAGAACCTTCTTTCCTTCCTAGTTTTTGCCTTTGGTACTACTGGTCCCATCCTACTCATGTGGTTGACCCCTCAAGCCTATATCGCAACTCTAGTCGCTCGTGGAAAATCTCAGGACTATATCGATCGCATTATGGTTGCACCGAATCCTACTAATATCCTCCTCTTTATCACAAGTATTCTCATCGGCGCTCTACTTGGTGCCCTGATTGGACAAACACTTAGTAAGAAATTAGCACATAAAACATCATAAAAAAGAGCCAGGTGGCTCTTTTTTATTTATGACTTAATTTCTTGGTCAAGAAATCTCCCAAAAATTGGATAGAAAAGATAATCAAGATAATGATGAGGGTCGCAAGAATAGTCACATCGTGATTGTAACGGTTAAAACCATAAGCGATCGCTACGTTACCGATACCTCCAGCCCCAACTGCTCCCGCCATAGCTGTTTCACCGACTAGTGAAATCAAGGTCACAGTCGTCACGCGGATCAAGTCTGGAAGTCCTTCTGATAGGTAAACTCCTACGATATCCCAAAATGTCGCTCCACTTGCTTGAGCCGCCTCAATGACACCACCATCAAGCTCTGATAAAACTACTTGAACCTGACGAGCAAAGAAGGCAAAAACTGCAAAAGAAAGTGGTACGATAGCTGCATTTGGCCCGATACTTGTCCCTACGATCAAATGAGAGAAGGGTGACAAGACAGCCAAGAGAATGATAAAAGGAACTGCACGGAAGATTGAGGTAATCTTATCCAAAACCCAAAAAACAACTTTATCTTCTAAGACGCCACCCGGTCCAGTTAAGACGAGAAAAAGTCCTGCAACTAGTCCTAGGAATCCTCCAATGATAAAGGAAAGAACTGTCATATAAAGTGTTAAGTAAATAGCTGTCCCCCAGCCCGCTTGGCCTAACCAACCCATCTTGTAGACGTTTGGTAAATATGTTTGGATCAAGTCTGCCATCTTACTGTCCTCCCTTCAATACTTTTAGTTGTACACCAGCCTGATGGATAGCTTCTTGAGCTTTTGCCAGTGCTTCTTTTTCCCCTGACAAGACAACCACAAGCTCACCCACAGGAGTACCATCCAAAATTTCGATGTTTCCATAGAGAATATTGGCTGTTACTTGGTAGTGCTTATACAATTCATTTAAAAGCGGCTCATCTGTAGAAGCGCCTGCATACTTGAGTTGTACCAAAATGCTATTTTCAGATAAGTGCTCCACGATTTCTTGCTTTTCAATCTTGACCATAGCTTCATCAATACCAGTAGCCGTTGAGATAAAGTCCTGGGTCAATGGTTGCTTAGGATCTGAGAAGATTTCAAGAACGCTACCTTCTTCAATCAAGCGGCCATCCTGCATGACTGCTACACGATTAGCAATGTCTTTGACAATCTGCATCTCGTGCGTAATCAAGACAACGGTCAAGCCTAGTTTACGGTTCAAATCTTGTAATAGAGACAAGATTTGCTTAGTTGTCTTAGGGTCTAGGGCAGAAGTTGACTCGTCAGAAATCAAGATTTTTGGATCATTGGCCAAGGCACGCGCAATAGCTACACGCTGTTTTTGTCCACCAGAAAGTTGTGAAGGATAGTTTTCAGCACGGTCAGCCAATCCGACCAAGTCTAATAATTCAGCCACTTTAGCCTTCTTATCTTTCTCACTAAGTCCAGAGTGTTTGAGAGCAAAAGCTACGTTTTCCTCTGCTGTCTTCTGACTCATCAGGTTAAAGTGTTGGAAAATCATCCCAATATCTTGACGCTTACGACGTAATTGCCCGGCAGTTAAGGTTTCTTTACCATCGAAAATCACATCATCATCTACAGTAATTCGACCTGCAGATGGTTTTTGTAAAAGATTAATAACACGAACTAGGGTTGATTTCCCTGCTCCAGAATATCCAACGATTCCGTAGATATCCCCTTCTTTGATGTGAATGGTCACATCCTTGACCGCTGTGATGGTTCTTTTCTTTTGATGAAAAGTCACATCAATCTGGTCTAATTTGATAATGTCTCTACTCATAACTTCTAATCAGCTCCTCTACTAATTCAATATGGGTGTAATAATCGGCGATTCGCACGTTTTCATCTCCACCATGGTCTCGGCTATTGGCATTTCCTAGACCAAAGGCAACCATGGGTACTTCTAAGGCATCAAATACCGTATGCATGGGACCTGTACCAGCTGTTGTCGGCAAGACAGATACGCCCTGTGGATAGAATTTCTTGGCCAGCTCAATGACATTGAGAATGGCTGGCGCACTCATATCGCTTCGATAACTCATCTCACCCAAAGTATAGTACAATTCTACCTTATCAAAGCCATTTTTGTCTAGTTGTTTTCGGATTTTCTCCAAAACATCATGGGGGTCAAGCCCTGGAACCAAACGGACTTCTAGCTTGGCGCTAGCCTCTGCTGGCAAGATTGTTTTTACTCCTTGACCTTGATAACCAGACTGAATTCCTTCGATATTGAGCGCTGGTTCAAAGAAAAAACGTTTTAGAAAGGCGATACGTTCCTCTTGTAAAAGTGGCAATTCCAAGCCATAAATCTGACTGATTTCCTCTGGATTGCGTTGGGCATAGGTTTCAACCAAGGCTAACTCACGTTCGTTTGGTTCCTGCACATCATCGTACAAACCTTCTACCAAGATACGGCCATCGGCAGCGCGAAGACTAGTCAAAGCTTGAATGAGATACCATGGAGCTGATTCGATGACTCCACCATAGCTAGAATGGATATCGACGTCTGCACTCTTGACCTTGGCATCAAAGGTCACAATTCCCTTGTTTCCACCAGAGATTTCTAACTGTTCTAAAGCATTCTTTGTTCCTTGTTCCCAGACTAATAAATCTGCGCCTCGGAGTTTGTCCGCATGTTTTTCTAAATATTTATCCAAATCCATAGAGGCCGATTCCTCTGCCCCTTCCATGATGAAGCTGATATTGACTGGAAGATCATCGTGATGTTGCATGTATTTTCTCAGAGCGCTCAAGCGAGCAGTGATATGCCCCTTGTCATCATCAACCCCGCGCCCATACATAATGCCATCACACACAGAGAGTGTAAAAGGATCCTCGGTCCAAACTTGATCACCATCTGCTGGTACTGTGTCATAGTGGTTGTAGAAAATGATAGTCTTGGCATTTGGTCGTGAACTTTTGAAATGTGCCATGACAAAAGGCGCTGTATAGCTCTCGTCAATCTCAACTTCTGCACCAACACGTTTAAAAATCTCACCTAGATAACGAGCCACCTCTTTCAGGCCGACTTGTTGGGCAAAGACTGATTTTTTAGAAATCAAGGTACGCAAAACTTCAAAATAATGTTGCGCTACATGATCCTTTTCAAACTTTTCAATTTGTTCTTCTTGGCTAGGGAAAACCATTTTCTCTCTACCTTTCTACTAGGACTTGTACCTTTAGAATCAATACAAGTGGATTTCATTTGTTTTAGGCTCTATATAAAAGCAAGAGGTGGAAAAAATCTCTCCCACCTCCCTGTGTTTATTACCAAACTGGTTGATCCAAGCCGTCTGAAGTTTCTTCGATGACTTTTTTCACTTCGTCAGTGTGGTAAGCTGCGATAATTTTCTTGATTGCATCAGCTTTAGGTGATGATTCCCAATCTTTTTTCGCAACGATGATGTTATACCATTGTTTTGAGTTTTCGTCAGCTTGCTCTTTAAAGAGTGCTTTCTTGTAGTCCAATTTTGCTTCTGTAACAAAAGTGTTGTTTACAACAGCTGCATCAACTGATGACAATGAACGAGCTGTCTGGCTAGCGTCCAATTCAGTGATTTTCAAGTTCTTTGGATTTTCTGTGATGTTTGCGATTGTCGCAAGTGCAGTTCCTGAAACATCCAATTTAATCAAACCAGCTGATTGAAGAAGGTAAAGGGCACGGCTTTCGTTTGTAGCATCGTTAGGTACTGCGATTTCACCGTTTGCTGGGATGTCTTCCACTTTAGTGTACTTGTTTTCACTTCCGTTTAAACCTGAGTAAAGACGGATTGGTGAGATATAAGTATCTGCAATCGCTACAAGATCTTTACCGTTTTCTTTGTTCCAGTTGTTCAAGAAGTTGTAATGTTGGAAAGCGTTCAAGTCTACTTCACCATCAGCAGTTGCTTTATTTGGTTGTGAGTAGTCTGTAAACTCTGTGAATTCCAATTTAATTCCGTCTTTTTCAACTAATTCTTGAACTTTGTCCCAGCGTGCTTCTTCTGAACCGCTACGGTTCACTGTTGCAATTTTAACAACTGTTCCGTTGTCTGCTTTCTTTTCTGAATTTCCGCAAGCTGCAAGTGCAAGGCCTGCTACTGTAGCGATCGCTGCTACGCTTAACCATTTTTTGATTTTCATGATTCTTTCTCCTTTAAAAATAATACCGTAATAGTATCTCATACTTTATTTGATTTAGCAAATTGTTATTAGATAGGCAGACATATAGTTTGAAACTATACCTATTAAGCTACCATTTGACCTATCCTCACATCTATCATTCTACAAAAAAGCCATCTAGCTGATTGCTAGATAGCTTTTAAGATTTATTCACCTTGTCTTCTGCGTCGTGTTACGATGCCTGCTAAGCCGAGACTCGCAAGTAAACCGTAAACTCCAAACAGAGTCGCTTGTTCATCTACACCTGAGTTTGTTCCTGTATTTGGTAATACTTTAGTAGAAGCTTTTTCTCCAGGTTTTTTAGTTTCTGCTCCTTGAGGTTTGTCAGCAAGTTTACGAAGATCAAATTCTGGAAGTGGGTCTTGAATTGGTGCATTTTTTGGTAGCCCAATAATCATTCCGTCTTTTTCTGCCACTTTCAGCATATTCTCTGCTTCAAGTACATCTAATAAAGCTTGTAGCTTCGCTTTAGCTTCTGCCAAGGCTGTTTGAGCCAATTTCAACTCAGCTTCTGCTTGATCACTAACTTTCTGTGCATTTGCTTTATCAGTTTCTGCTTGCTTCAAAGTTGTTTCCAAGGCTGATGCTTGACCTTTCAAGGTCATTGCTTTATCGCGTTTTTCTTCCGCATTCTTAATAGCTGTAGCCAATTCTGCTACCTTGGCTTGCAAGGCTTTTAGATTTTGACTTGCTTTAGTTGCTTCTTGTGATTTCGTAGCAACTAAGTCAGCTTTTGCTTTCGCATCTGCAGTCAAGGTTGCCAAATCAGATTTCGCTTGTTCCAAGTCTTTTTTAACTTGTTCACGTGAACTTGATAAATTATTGGCTTGTTTATTTAATTTATCCAAAGCTACTAACAAGTCAGCTTTTTTAGTTTCAGCAGCTACTTTTTTCGCATCTTTGTCAGCTTTTTCTGCTTTCAATGATGCAAGTTCAGCCTTAAGGTCAGCAGATTTGTCAATAACTGTTTTTTCAACGTATACAAAGTGATGCTCAGGCAAGAACTTCATGCGTTTACCATAGAAAGTCGGATGCAATTTATCATCGTCCTTAAAGGCATAGAAATTAGACGTGTATTCCTTCACTGTTTCAGGTGAATAGGCATTACTTGTATATGTATAATAAATGTTATTAGGATTTTTTCCTTCAATCGTTCCTTGGGCAACTCCTACTTTCCCTCCAACCGGTGTAAGAAGGGCTCTGCGGTGTCCGTAGTCGATTCCTTTTATATTATTAAAGTCTGCATACCAAGCTAAAAGGATTTTATAAGCATACTGTTTATAACTCATAATCTTATCGTAATTATAAATCGTTTGACCATTTTTAACTTCCACAAAGTTTGGTCCACCATCTGTTCCAGGAATTGCATAATCCATTCCGATATTTTCTACACGAACATCTTCTCCATCTGGGTGTGATAACTTGGTATCATGGCTTAGGATACCAGTAGTAGCCATTTCATTTGAACGTTCTTCTGCATGATTGATGTAGGCTTCGTCTAGAGCTAAATCTTGTGTAACACCATTAGCGCGACGGAGTTCATTTGCTACCTCAATGAAAGCTTCTGTCAATTTGCGATTATCCACAACAAACTTAAAGACTGGTCTTGTTTTATATTTGGATGGATTTGCATTGTAATCAGCCATAGCCTTAGTGAAGCGTTTCATTTCTTCAGTCGCTTCCACTTCAACTTCACGAACACCTTGGAAGTCAACATTCTCCATCAAAGGATTACCTGAGGCGTCTTTAGGGCGATGTTGCTTGTTATAGTCATAACCATCCTCAGATGCTGGAGCTTTATGACCTTGTTCTTCTGGATTCAAGACTTTTTTCAAAACTGTTGGTTTGTAATTGTCAAGTTCCTTTTGTTTATCTGCTATCTTATTCGCTACTTCACTTGCTGCTTTAGTTTGTTCTTGAATAGACTGATCTGCCTTTTTAATATCGTTTTCTGTATTAGAGATTTGATTTTTAAGACTTTCATCAGTCATGCCATCGAGTTCAGCTTGTTTCGCCTTTACCTCTGCTGCTTTAGCATCACGCTTTTCATTGGCAGATTGGCTAGCTTCTTTAGCTGCAGTTTCTTCAGATTTTGCTGTTGTTGCTGTAGATTCTGCATTTGCCAAAGCTTTGTCAGCTTCAGATTTTTCAGCACTCTTCTCAGATGCTACTTTTGATTCTTCTTCGATGATAGCATCAGCATTTTTAGCGATATTAATAGCTTCTTTTGTCTCAGCAACCTTTTTATCAGCCTTGGCTAAGTCCTTTTTAGCCTCCGCTTCTTTTGAAGCTTTTTCATCTACAGAGGCTTGAGCTTTCTTAACTTCCTTTTGCGCATCTGTAATCTGTTTTTCAGATGATGATGGTGCAACAGCTTTTTCCTTAGCATCTACAGGCTTTTCATTAGCTTGAACTTCCTGATTTATCGCACTTGCTGCTAACAAAGCAGTAGCTAAAGTAAATGAGGATAGAAATTTTTTGTATTTCATGACAAACTCCTTTAAAGGTATTATATGCTATTATAACAC
>CAKPXD010000043.1 GCA_934201655.1 uncultured Streptococcus sp.
CAGGAAACGTTCTTGAATCATGGTCTTGAGGCGATTTAAATCCTCCTGCAAGAAATTTCTCGGAATCAAAAACTGACTGGTAACTGTTCTAGACTCATCAAGCGTAAAAACTGCCAGAGCTGTATGTTGTCCGAGGACAACAATATCAAAAGCTGTCAGCTTCTGCCTACTTGGTTCGACATCCAGTGCTACAACCGTACAACCACTCAAGTCTGACAAGATTTTCGTTGCCTCTTGAAGGATATCCTCAAGTTTGAAGAACTCCTGATCAAAAGCTTTTACAATCTCATAAACTTGATTCTCAGCTAAACGGTCGAAGGACAAGGAGTGTTTGACATAGTATTGAAATCCAGCCACACTCGGCATCCGACCACTGGAAGTATGAGCCTTTTCAAGCAAACCTTGCTTTTCTAGAGCTGCCATATCATTTCGAATGGTAGCACTACTAGAGTTGATAGACTCTTGCAAGGCTTTGGATCCAACAGGTTCGTGCGTTTTGGTAAAGATGTCAATAATCAGATTTAAAATATTCTGCTGACGTTCCGTAACCATCTCGTCACTCCTCTCTGATAGATCTTTTTAGCACTCGTAACCTCCAAGTGCTAACTTATGATTCTATTATACACCCTTAGAAAAGAATGTCAAGACAAAAACTCAAAAAATTAGCACTCTTTTACCAAGAGTGCTAAAAATCAGTCTGAGGACCTAGAAAATCATCTTACATTCTCAAGATATTTCTTTTTAAGTCTATAAAAACTATAAATTAGATAAGAAATCATGAGGGCATAAAGGGCAAAAATAAGGAAGAAAGACCGAGAGAGACTTTCGCGAAACAGGCTCATACAAACAACTAGACCGCCAGAGATAGAAACTGTAGATGTACGAAGTCCAGATTTCACACCATCCCATCTAAGACGATTGTTCATAAAAATTTGATCGTTTGGAACAAAATCACATTTTGCCTTTCGGAAAACAGAATAAGAACACCCCTCCACAAATTCCCAGACTCTATCCATAACACTTTGTAACTCTAGCTCATTTTTTCTAAGATAGCTAGTATTCCACACACAGTAAATTACATCATCAGGTTGACATTCTTCAAAATAGAAAAAGCCAAAACGATTCGATTTAAATTTCCAACCTTTCAAATGCATCTCATGCAAATAATCTTCTACCTTATCCAAATCAAAAATGGTAAACATTCGAAATTGTACTTTGCTATTCATTGTCTAACCTCCAAACTAGAAAACATGCTTGATTTTATTTATCAGATAATTCTTTCCACTTTTGAAACAATCTCCAAAAAATATAAGAAATTTGAATCGCAAAAACTATCAATAAAACCCAATCTATTATGAAAATCAAAAACACTTCCCATCTGAAAGAACTACCTCCACTGACAGACTTTGAGAAAACCGGTAGTAGAGCTAAAAAGAGAAGCAAAATAGGAAGCATCCGCATTGTTAAAATCTTCTTGACCATGGCTAACTTCCCGGCCGCGTCATTATAAATTTCAAACTCAGCATCCGATTCAATTTGAGAATAAGGTTTTCTAAAATAGGAAAAACCATTAAATCCTGTAATATGCTCCCAGCCACAATCTTTAAACAGTTGTAAATAGGAAGCTCTCTCTGACTTTTTCATAGGATAAAAGTCCAACTGATAAACCACCTGCTCCGGTTGGCACTTTTCAAAAGTATACTTAACCGCAATTACTAAGCTAGAGTAACTTACTTCCTTAAGTTTCCAGCCCTGAGCATGCATTTCTCTGAGATAGAGAGCTTCTCTATCATAATCCGCAATGGTACAAATCCTATAAACAACTTTCTTTTCCATCAAAGCTCCTCCCGACTGTTTCTGTAGAGTCGTTCAATACGTTTCAACTCAATCTCTAAAACTTTTCGGCCCAAGTCTGTTATCTGATAGATTTTTCGTTTTTCCTCTTCTCGGACAAAGGAAATCAAACCATCCTTTTCCATCTTTGACAGGGTTCCATACATGGTTCCAGGACTAATTGAAACCTGCGAATCTGTCATCTCTTTGACCTTTTGTGTAATACCATAACCATGGTTCTCCTTTTGCAGACAGAATAGAATATAAAAACCCGTTTCAGTCATAGGAAGGTAAACCCGCCTAATCTTATCTGTTAATTCCATTTCACCAGACCTCCTATTTAGTTCGATATATCGCACCTCGTTATACAAAACATATCACACCTCGATATAAAATGCAAGAAAAAAAGATTGTCCGTGAGGACAATCTTTCTGATTTATCATTAGTATAGATCTAGGTAGTTATCAATTTCCCATTGTGAAACGAAGGTTGCATAGCTTGCCCACTCAATTCGTTTGGCTTCAAGGAAGCTAGTGTAGATGTGTTCACCTAGAGCCGCTTTTACCACTTCGTCTTCTGTCATGGCCTTCAAAGCGTTGTGAAGAGTTGATGGAAGGTCTGTGATGCCAGCCTCTTTACGCTCTTCTGCAGTCATGATATAGATGTTTTCTTCGATTGGCGCTGGTGCTTCGATTTTGTTTTCAATACCGTGCAAACCAACTTCCAAAAGAACAGCCATTGCGATGTATGGATTAGCCATTGGGTCTACTGAGCGCAATTCCAAACGTGTTCCCATTCCACGAGTAGCAGGAACGCGGACAAGTGGTGAACGGTTACGACCAGCCCAAGCGATGTAAACCGGTGCTTCGTAGCCTGGAACCAAACGTTTGTATGAGTTAACTGTCGGGTTCATGATAGCTGTGTAGTTGTAAGCGTGCTTGATCAAACCACCAAGGAAATGATAGGCTGTTTCTGACAATTGCATTCCTTTTGGATCATTTGGATCAAAGAAGGCGTTGTTCCCTTCAGCATCAAACAAGGACATATTGCAGTGCATTCCTGAACCAGCGATACCAAATTTAGGTTTAGCCATAAAGGTTGCATACAAACCATGTTTACGCGCAATTGTCTTTACAACAAGTTTAAAGATTTGAATCTTGTCACAAGCACGAAGAACTTCATCATACTTAAAGTCAATCTCATGTTGACCTACAGCAACTTCGTGGTGGCTAGCCTCTACTTCAAATCCCATTTTAGTCAAGACATTAACGATCTCACGGCGAGTGTTATCGGCAAGGTCTGTAGGCGCCAAATCAAAGTAACCACCCTTGTCATTCACCTCAAGAGTTGGGTCTCCATTTTCATCAAGCTTAAATAGGAAGAATTCTGGTTCCGGACCAAGGTTGAATGATTTGAATCCAACTTTCTCCATGTGATGAAGAGCTCGTTTAAGGTTGCTTCGAGGATCTCCAGCAAATGGCTCTCCTTCTGTTGTATAGACATCACAGATCAATCCTGCGACACTACCGTTCTCATCTCCCCAAGGGAAGACAGTCCATGTGTCCAGGTCAGGGTACAAGTACATATCTGATTCATTGATACGAACAAACCCTTCAATAGAAGATCCATCAAACATAGCCTTGTTTGACAAGACCTTGTCTAGTTGTTCATCTGTAGCAGGAATTTCGACGTTTTTCATTGTTCCCAAAATATCTGAAAACATGAGACGGATAAAGGTTACATTTTTTTCCTTAACTTCACGACGAATATCTGCAGCTGTGATTGGCATGGTTTTTCTCCTTATATATGACGATTTGCGGTTGCCTAACCGCGACCAAAAGGTGATTGTTGAGAAGCAAAGCGACTTTGTTGAAGAACTTCATTCCGAAGTGCTCGGCGCACCTCAGTTTGACTAACTGGTTTCTTAGCTTTCGCCTCACGTTCGGCATATTTTTTCTTGATAGCAGCAATATTCAGACCTTCAGAGATATAGTCCTTAATCTCAAGCAATCGATCCATGTCATTCAAAGAATACATCCGGCGATTACCTTCGTTTCGATCAGGTTTTATCAACTCTTGATCTTCATAATAACGAATTTGACGCGCCGAAAGATCGGTCAGCTTCATAACACTACCAATAGGGAAAACTGCCATATTGCGACGAAATTCTTTTTCCTTCATGTGCACTTCCTCTTCTTTCTGTCTATTATAGTCTAAAAAAAATCAATCGTCAATTGTTAATGTCATATCTTATGACATTATTTTATTTTTTCTGTATGAGACTCCGCAAGCGATCAATATCATAATTGACTAGAATTGCTACAAAAACTCCCATAAAAGTCTCAAAAACTCGAGCAAACACGTACAAAACAGTCTCTCCGCTCGGAATTGATAGGGTAATAATCAGCATAGCTGCAACTCCCCCAATAACTCCTGACTTATTGTTCATAGCAACATTTGTCATGATGGTTAACATGGTACATATCGGAACCACAAGGAGAGTTACCCAAAAGGCTCCATGAAAAAAGTTGTTCAAGAGAAAGAAAATCAGCGCGTAAAAACCACCGATACTATTCCCTAAAATACGTGATGTCCCAAAGTGGACGCTCTTATCAAAGTCTTCTCTCAAGCTAAAAACGGCTGTAAGAGCTCCAATCTGAAGTCCCTTCCATCCAAAAAAACCAAAAATCATGAGGACCAAAAAAACAGCGATTCCTGTTTTAAAGGTGCGCATCCCTAACTTAAACTTGCTTTTATCAAATCTATACTTTTTAAAATAACTCATCATTTCATCTTTCTTTTTTTCCATTTTATCATAATTTTACTTTTTTGAGAAAAGGATTCCTCAATTGAAGAAAATAGGAACTAAAAAGAGAAGGGTATAAATCCTTCTCTTTTATAGTCCAATATTCTATTTTAGAATAAATACATGAAAGCCAAGGTGACGAGACTAGCAAGCAAGCCCACTCCCCAGAAGAAGAAATCGACCTTCCACTCACTCCAGGCTTGACCTTTACCTGAAAATCCACCCAACTCAAAATGGTGATGAACTGGTGTCATTCGGAAGATACGTTTCCCGCCACTCAACTTAAAGTAGGTAACTTGCATCATAACAGATGTTGTTTCAAAAACATACACTATACCAATCAGGAGTAGCGTCCATTCTTGGTGCAGTGCCATAGAAATAGCGGCCAACATGCCTCCAAGAGCAAGACTTCCGACATCTCCCATAAAAACTTTAGCAGGCTTATGGTTATAGACAAAGAAACCAAGAAGACCACCAATCATGGCAAGAATTACTAGGAGAATATCCAATTGGTTTTGTACATAAGCAATGACTCCATAGGCAGACAGACTAATCACCACTGAGATACTTGCCAAGCCATCAATTCCGTCAGTCAAGTTAACAGCATTTGAAAAACCAACTAACCAGAAGAGAGCAAAGAAAATGTAAAGAACGCCTAGGTGCAATGGATATCCAAATACATTTAAGACATCCCCTCCTCTTTCATAAAAGAAATAGAAAATCACTCCTCCGACTAACTGGAGCAAGAGTTTTTGTTTAGGATTAAGTCCTTCGTTGATTTTACGGAAAACCTTGAGGAAATCATCTAAGAAACCAACCAAACCATATAAGACTAGGATAAAGAGGATCATGCCGACATTATTGGTTAGTTGATTAGTCAAAAGTGCAAGAACTAAACTAACTAAAACGCTGGTTACGAGGAAGACAATTCCTCCCATTGTCGGCGTCCCAGCTTTTGCCTGGTGTTGTTTAACATCCTCATGCATCTGTTGACCAGTAATCTGTGCTTTACGGTAAAAACGGATAAAAGCTGGAATTCCTACCACTGTAAGAACAAAAGTAAGGATTCCAGGAAAGATAGAAACTAGCATTCTAATCTCCTAAAGTTATTTTTATTTTCTGTATATTTTTTAAAGCTGTATTGGTACGAACACTTTGTTTTTTTACAGTTTCTCCTGTACCTTCAAATTCTACTTCGATATCCAGCCATTTTGCAAAAGTTTCGACATTCTTCTTAGACCAACCATACAAATCAGGCATCTCTTCTACCTTGTCAGAAAGGAGTAAGATCTGCTCATTTGCGTCTAGATTGCTTCCTTCTGCCGCTGAACTTTCTTTGATTTTCGTTCCTGAACCGATAACGATTGGTTGAACAAGGTTACGTCGTAGTTCTTCTGCCAAATCTCCAGGGCTATAGTCTTTTGTCGAAGGCATAGCATAGTTAGTCGTAGTTGTAATCTGATCCAGACTTTTAGCAGTTGATTGAAGATTGAGAGATTCTTTCATCGCAGAAGCACGCTCCAAGATAGGGTTTGCGAATTCTCCTAACGGAATCCCAGAATAATGTTCCGGTTGTTGAACTGTCACATAGAGGATAAAATCTGGATTTTCTGCGGGATGCATAGAGACAACTGAGAAGATATAGTTTGTTTCCCCTCGCAGGTAGCCTCCATTTTTCTCATCTGCAATCTGAGCTGTTCCTGATTTCAAGGCAACATTTTGTCCTGGAACATTAATTGTTCCCTTACCAGTACTGTGATTGTACATAGTACCATAGATAGGATCCGTACCAACCAAAATCATATTCTCACGAGTCAAACTAGCCGCTTCTTTAGAAACAGGATTCCCTACAATCTCCCTTTGTGATTTACGAACAGTCTGATCATTTGGATCATAGAGGGCACTAATAAACTTCGGTTCAAGCATAACCCCATCATTTGCAATTGCTGTAAAAGCACGAAGCATCTGGGTCTGAGTAACAGAAATCCCTTGACCAAAGGAACTCATGGCAATATTGACAATATTGTCATCAGGCAATTGTCCACCATACTCATTACTCATCCCAAATCTTGTTGGAATTCCGAATTTGAAACGATTGAGATAATCCAACCAAGTTGCATCTCCCATTTTTTGTTCAAGTAGACTCATTCCAACATTACTGGAGTGAGCGAAACCTTGTAAGAAAGTCATCATCCCACCAGTAGTCAAACCATCATTAACATCCCAATCTCGAATCGTCACATCCGCTATTTTAAATTCACTGCTATTGAAGTATTCTCCACTTGGGAAGGTATTGTTATCAATGGCTGCCGCCAAAGTCATCACCTTCATGGCTGATCCTGGTTCATAGTTACTTTGATAAAGAATGTCACGCCAAACAAAGTCCTCAGTGATTCCTTCTTTGGTATCAGCATCAAAGGTTGGCCTTTGAGTTGTAGCGAGAATCTCTCCCGTCTTGGCACTAACCAAGGTCGCAGTCATATATTTACCCTTGACTTTTTCTTGGAAGGCATCCATTTGACTTTCCATGAAAGATTGTAAAGGACTAGATAGGGTCGTATAGACGTCTTTCCCGTTTACAGTCTGTCGGGTAACTTGCTCCGTTCCTGGAACAATATTCCCTAAGCGGTCTTTTTCATAGGTAATGATACCATCTGTTCCCGCTAACAAGCTATTCAAGGAACTCTCAACACCAGACGTCCCAATGAGACTCTTTGAACCATCCTCATTTTCGTGCAACTGCGCTAGTCCGATGAAAGATGAAGCAAATTTTCCATTAGGATAGCTTCGATTTGGGCTTGTTGTAAAATCAACTCCCTCAACCTTAGCTGTTTCCAAATCCTTTTTTATGGACATCATATTGGCATAGGTAATACCATTTCCCTTTACCCCAAAGGAAACTTGCTTAAGATTAGGTTGAGAAAGTTGTTCCTTGACGTAGGATTCATCCATATCTAGATATTTATGGAAGACTTCCGCAACCTTGCTATACTGAGACTCCTCTACATAGAGAATTTTCCCATTTGCAGATTTATATTCCTTATCGATAATCGCATAAATGTTGTAGGATGTTGCATCTTCTGCGATTGGTGTACCATTACGGTCATAGATAGTTCCTCGTTTTGCAGGAACTGTTCGTGTAGTCTGGTGAACTCTAGCTGCTTCCTTAACTAAGTTAACACCAAATTTTGAGCCTGTACCAATAATTACCGCAAAATTAACCAAAAAAACAGCAAAGAGAAAGACGGCCAAAAGGCTCAGACTCTTTCCCACTCGTCTGCGGTTTTCCATTGGAGATTTACGATTCTTAATGGCAAAGCGTATTATTTTTTCTTTCATAGTTTTCATCTACTACTCCGCCGATCGGATATTTTCATTATTTAATTGCAAGTCTTGTGAGTCTGCAATTCCGGTCAAACGTTCTGATCGGATCAATTCATTAACTTCCTGCTTGGCATCATCTAGCTCTGTCTTTTTTTCTTCAATTTGTGCATTGACTCTTGTCAAATCACTCTGGACCTGAAAAAGTTTTGTCTGCATATAGACTACACTAATTGCTAAGACAAGGGCTGTGATGGCAATTGAAAGGTAAAAGGCCTTTTCAACACGTGAAAATTTTTTTATACGAGCTTGTAGCAATTGGCTCGTTGTTCCTCTGTTTTCTGCCATTATTTCCTCTTACTTGTGAATTTTTCTTGCCACTCGAAGCTTGGCTGAGTGGGAACGATTATTGGTTTCCAATTCTTCCTTGCTTGGTAAAATCGGTTTTCGAGATACCAATTCCATTTTGGGCTTGAGATCGTCTGGGATGAAAGGCAAACCTTTAGGAACTTCAACTGTGGAAGCTTCCTTAAATAACTGTTTGGTCAAACGGTCTTCAAGCGAATGGAAGGTGATGACTGAAATTCTTCCGTCTAAAGCTAGAAGTTCAATCGCCTGCTGGATTGATTCATCTGCAGCACCCAACTCATCATTGACCTCAATACGGATGGCTTGAAAAATTTGTTTGGCTGGGTGACCTTTTTTCTTGAGCTCCTTAGCCGGTTTGGCAGATTTGATAATCTCCGCCAACTCGGTCGTTGTCTCAATCGGTTTAAGCTCACGCGCCTGTTCAATTTTTCGAGCAATTTGTTTGGAAAACTTGTCTTCTCCATATTTGAAAAAGATTCGTACCAAATCATGGTAGTCATATTGATTGACCACCTCATAAGCAGTCAAGCTAGCTTCTTGATTCATTCGCATATCAAGTGGGGCATCTTTTTTATAAGAAAAACCACGTTCACGTTGATCTAACTGCGGGCTTGACACACCTAAGTCATAACAAATTCCATCAATTTCAGTCACACCTAAGTCATTTAAGCGGTCCTTCAAATGACGGAAATTATCCTTGATGAAGGTGACCATTCCCTTTTCGATATAGGGAGCCAAGCGTTTTTGCGCATTATCAATAGCATTCTGGTCTTGGTCAAAGGCATAGAGATGCCCTTTCTCGCTTAACTTACTTAATAAATACTCGCTGTGGCCTGCTCCTCCCAAGGTCGCATCAACGTAAATACCATCAGGTTTCACATCTAGCATATCAATAGTCTCATGGAGCATGACCGTTACATGATGAAATTCTTTTGTCATATATTATCTATTTTACCACAAATCCGACTAGCTTGCACCCACTAAAGCTAAAACATTCCTCTGCTAGTTTATTCCTTATATTCAAGAGGTTTCTCAGCTACTTGAGCTAACGCTGAGTCTACTTCTGGATTCAGGTGATGATGAACTGCTTCTGCCACAGCTCTTGGTATACCAACGTCGACAATCTCATCCACGCTGGCTTCCTTGATTTTTGTCAGAGATTTAAAATATTTCATTAAATTCTGCTTGCGTTTTGGACCCAAACCTTCAATTCCATCTAATTGAGAAGAGAAGGAATTTTTAGAACGTAGTTGTCGGTGGAAAGTAATGGCAAAGCGGTGGACTTCATCCTGAATGCGTTGCAGGAGGAAAAATTCCTGAGAATTCCGAGACAACTCTACCACTTCAAGAGGATCTCCAAAGAGCAATTCATGAGTTTGGTGCTTGTCATTCTTTTGCAGACCTGCGATTGGGATATCTAACCCCAACTCTTCTTGAATAACCTTCTTGGCAATATTAACCTGTCCCTGACCACCATCGATGACGATTAAATCTGGTGGTGTCAAACCGTCACGCCGGACCCGTCCATAACGTCTACGAATAACCTCTCGCATACTTGCATAGTCATCTGGTCCAACCACAGTCTTGATTTTATACTTACGGTAATCCTTCTTGCTTGGTTTCCCATTGACAAAAACTACCATGGCGGAAACAGGACTAGTCCCCATAATATTGGAGTTATCAAAAGACTCGATACGGACTGGGGTTGGAATTTGTAAAAGTCGTCCCAAGTTTTCAATGGCCCCTTGAGTCTTTTCAACTGATTTTTCTAGCAAGTCAAATTTCTGCTCTAGACTGACACGAGCATTTTTGACGGCTAGACTAACTAGCTGTTTTTTCTCACCGCGTTGGGGCTTGAGAACCTTTGTATCCACCAAAGCCTTGATAGCTTCTTCGTCAATATCTTGAGGAATCAGGATTTCATTGGGGATCAGGTGAGATTTCTCCTGGTAAAACTGCCCCACATAGGTCAAGAAATCCT